>JAEWCK010000330.1 GCA_023390675.1 Pseudomonadota bacterium | reverse complement strand
GGCGAGATGCGCCGCTTTCCGCCATGGCGGCTCGACGATGATTAAGCGCGTTGGGCCTGACCTCAAATTCGAGCGGAAATACAAGCGTTTGCACAAAGGCCCGGTGGCCGGCGTGGACGAAGCAGGCCGCGGCCCGCTCGCCGGACCGGTGGTCGCCGCCGCCGTGGTGCTCGATCCGCGCTGCATCCCGGAGGGCATCGACGATTCGAAGGTGCTGACCGCCGCCAAGCGCGAGCGGCTCTGCGCCGAGCTGCTCGCCTGCGCGCGCGTCGGCGTCGGCATCGCGAGCGTCGAGGAGATCGACAGCCTCAACATCTTCTGGGCGACGATGCTCGCGATGACGCGCGCGGTCGACGCGCTCGGCTTCGTCCCCGCCTTCGTCCTCGTCGACGGCAATCGCTGCCCCGACTGGGACCATCGGAGCCACGCCGTGGTCGGCGGCGACGCGCTCTGCCTGTCGATCGCCGCCGCCTCGATCGTCGCCAAGCACAAGCGCGACTGCATGATGGACGAGCTCGACCTTCTCCATCCCGGCTATGGCTGGCGCTCGAACAAGGGCTATTCGGCCAAGGTCCACCAGGAGGCGCTCCGCACTCTCGGCCCCACCCCGCACCACCGCCGCAGCTTCTGGCGCGTCGCGCAGGCCGAGTTCGATTTCGGGCTAATTGTAGGGGCTGGTGAGTAGCCTACTGGCGGCCGGTCCGACGTGTGTGCGAATTTTTCACTAGATTCACAAATCTTTCGGCATCATTCGCGTTGCGGACCCAGCCGCGTGAATAACTATTCTGGTCCTGCAAAAGAAAACCTTTTTCAGTCTCAAATGAAGAGGGGTTTCCATAAAGCGTAAAGGCCAAATTATCCGCGCGCGGCTGTACCTTGAGAGTGAAAGAGTTCAGGGGCTGGTTTACCCAGCGACCTCCCTTCTCAACCAAATTTCCGTCAATTCCCGCTTTACGTATCGCAACAATCGTTTGCTCAGCTAATTGGGCCAGACGCATATTTTCGCCCGCCGTTGCGATAAAAAGGGCATCACCATGCTTCAGGGGCTCCTGCCGAGCTTCGGAGACCACTGCTGAGGCCCCACCCACAATGAGAATGGTCTCCTCCCAATTTCCGCCCACTGCGAGGACCACATCGGAAAGATCGAAAACACCCGCTGGCATGTTCGGAAGCATAGAAGCCTCTCGAACCATTAGAATGGCTGGACCGTCGACATGAGCGACGGCGCTAAGAGCGGCGGCGGCACTCGCTGGAATACTAATCCGCTGCACATGCGCGCAATTTTCGAGGACGGTGAAGGCAAGAGGGCTTTTCATACTGCAGTATATAACTGCAGTAAAATCTGCAGTCAAATGCGGACTGAAAAAGCTGAGTCTTTTGCGCCACACCCAATCCCTAGTGGCTGTGGATAAGTCCTGACTCCATATGTGGACAAGTTCGCGCGGCGTTCCACAAGTTAACGAAATCGCAGGCTTTTCCGTTAACTATTCTGTGCTTGACGCGATGCCGTTTCACCACCGAAACCGGCCGTTCCGGCAAAGGGGAACAGGGTTAATGGGGGTCATCGAAAAGAGCAGGGTGAGAGCGGCCAGCGCGCGCGCATGGGTCGATACGCTGCCATTGGACACGATCATCCAGCAGGATTGCATCGCCGCGATGCGCGCTCTGCCGGCCAAATCGGTCGACTGCATCTTCGCCGATCCGCCCTACAACCTCCAGTTGGGCGGCGACCTCAATCGCCCCGACGGCAGCCATGTCGACGCGGTCACCGACGAATGGGACAAGTTCGCGTCATTGAACGTCTATGACCAGTTCACCCGCGAATGGCTGACTGAAGCCCGCCGCATCCTCAAGGACGACGGCACGATCTGGGTGATCGGCAGCTATCACAACATCTTCAAGGTCGGCTCGGCGATCCAGGATCTCGGCTTCTGGATCCTCAACGACATCATCTGGCGCAAGGCCAATCCGATGCCCAATTTCAAGGGCACGCGCTTCACCAACGCGCACGAGACTCTGATCTGGGCATCGACCGGCGAGAAGGCGAAATACACCTTCAACTATCGCAGCATGAAGACGCTCAACGACGAGCTGCAGATGCGCTCGGACTGGGAATTCCCGATCTGCGGCGGCCCCGAGCGGCTGAAGAAGGACGGGCACAAGGTCCACCCCACCCAGAAACCCGAGGCTCTGCTTTACCGCATCCTGCTCGCGAGCACGAAGCCGGGCGACGTGGTCCTCGATCCGTTCTTCGGAACCGGCACCACCGGCGCGGTCGCCAAAAGGCTCGGCCGGCGCTGGATCGGGATCGAGCGCGAGGGCGTCTATGTCGCGGCCGCGCAGGAGCGCATTGCCGCGGCGCTGCCGCTCGACGAATCGGCGCTGGTGACGATGCAGGCCCCCAAGGCCGCGCCGCGCGTCGCCTTCGGCCAGCTCGTCGAGAACGGCTATATCGCCCCGGGCACGGCGCTGTTCGATTCGAAGCGCAAGTTCCGCGCGCTGGGCGGCGCCGACGGGTCGCTCAGCTGCCAGGGCCAGGCGGGCTCGATCCACAAGCTCGGCGCGATGCTGCAAGGCGCGCCCTCGTGCAACGGCTGGACCTGGTGGCATTACGAGAGCGCCGAGGGCCTGCGCCCGATCGACGCGCTCCGCCAGACCTGGCTGCTCGCCACCCAGCCGTGACCGGGCTTGCAATGTAGGATTTCGCCTGCTTGGCTCCGCGGGCGCCGAGCGCGGCCGGGTCCGCACGCCGCGAGTCGCCGCGCGAACGGAGCCGCGAAATCGCTTCGTGAGCGCGAACATTGGGAACATTGGGCTGGACGTGATCGATCTCTCCACCCGCGCGAAAATATATTTGCGCCCGGTCCAGTTCGTCGACACGCCGGTCGGCCGCGACGGCGAAGTCGCGCGGCTTGCGGGCGGGCTCAACTGGTTCGCAGCATATGAGCTGATCGCGGTCGAGGACGGCAAGCGCGTTCTCCAGCGCACCATCCCCGTCGCCGATCTGCCCGATGACGAGCGGCTTCAGGCGATCGTCGCGCGCGTCACCGTCCCGCGCAGCCCTCTCCAGCTCGGAGAGCGCGTCGTCCGGCTCGATCAGCCGCAGATCATGGGCATCCTCAACGTCACGCCCGACAGCTTCTCGGACGGCGGCGCGCATCTCGGCGATCCGGCGGCTGCGGCGGAGGCGGGCGTTGGCATGACGGTGGCAGGTGCGGCGATCGTCGATGTCGGCGGCGAATCGACGCGCCCGAACGCGCCGGAGGTCTGGGAAGGCGAGGAGATCGAGCGCGCGGTCCCCGTTGTCGAGCGGTTGGCGCGCAGCGGCGCGGCCGTGTCGATCGATACGCGGCGCGCAAGCGTGATGGAAGCGGCGCTCGCCGCGGGCGCGCATTTGGTCAACGACGTCGCAGCCTTGCTCTACGATCCGCGCGCGCTCGAGGTGGTGGTCAGAGCGGGCTGCCCCGTCGTGCTGATGCACTCGCCCGATCCGAAGAAGGGTCCGCATGGCGGGGTGCTCGACGGGCGGTACGGCGACGTGCTGATCGACGTGTACGATTGGCTCGAGAGGCGCGTGGGCGAGGTAGTTGCGGCGGGCGTGGATCGTTCGAAGATCCTGATCGATCCGGGCATCGGCTTCGGCAAGTCGCTCGCCGACAATCTCGCGCTATTGAACGGCCTCGCGCTGTTCCACGGCATCGGCTGCGGGATCGTCCTCGGCGCGAGCCGCAAGCGGATGATCGGCGCGCTCTCCAACGAAGCGCCTGTCGAGCAGCGCCTCGGCGGCTCGCTCGCGCTCGCGCTCAAGGGCGCGGCGCTCGGCGCGCAGCTGATCCGCGTCCACGACGTGTTCGAGACCGCGCAGGCGCTGCGCGTCTGGCGCGGGATGAAGGACGCCGCGCTGGTCGCGCGCTAGGGCAGGATGCCGCGCGCGATCAGCACGGCGGCGATCAGCCCGAGCGCGGCGCGGATCGCGGGCGGCGGGCTACGGCCGCGCACCGCCAGCACCACCAGCACGAAATCGAGCAACAGCACCACGCCGCCCGCCAGCCAGAACCAGTTGCTCTGGTAGCGCCACCAGGCGAGCACGCCGCCGGCGCCGCCGAGCAGCAGCAACGCCGCCTGCATCGCCGCGGCGCGTGGGGGTGCCGGATGCTCAGCGAGCAGGGCATAGAAGGCGCTGCCGGCATACAAAGCGGCGCAGATCAGGGCGGCAAGTGCGGTCATCGGGCTCCCCTTTTCCGGGAGACTATAGCTCAGGCGGCGCTCTGGTCGATCCCCAGCTCGCCGAGCTTGCGATAGAGCGTCGAGCGCCCGATGCCGAGGCGCCGTGCGACTTCGGTCATGCGGCCGCGATAATGGCCGATGGCGAGGCGGATCACGTCGGCCTCGATCTCGTCCAACGCGCGCAGATTGCCATCGGGGCGAAAGAGCGTGACGCCGGCATTGCCCGATCCTTGCGGCGCCTGGCCGTTGGTCGCCGGGCGCCCCGCGGCGAGCTGGGCGATCTGCGGGAAGTCGGCGCGGGCGAGCCCGTCGCCGTCGCAGAGCACCGCGGCGCGGAACAGCGCGTTCTGGAGCTGGCGGACGTTGCCAGGCCAGTCATAGCTGGCAAGCAGCTGGAGTGCATCGTCGGTGATGCCGAGGGGCCTGAGGCCCGGCTGGTCGGCGATCCGCGCGAGCAGATGCCGGGCGAGCGCCGGAATGTCGCCGGCGCGTTCGCGCAGCGGCGGGATCGTCACCTGGACGACGTTGAGGCGGTAATAAAGGTCCTCGCGGAACCGCCCCGCCTCGACTTCGGCGGCCAATGTCTTGTTGGTTGCGGCGATCACGCGAACATCGACTTCGCGGGCATGCCGCGCGCCGATCGGCTGGACCTCGCCCGACTGGAGCACGCGAAGCAACTTGACCTGCGCGTCGAGCGGCATCTCGCCGACTTCGTCGAGAAACAAGGTGCCGCCATCGGCGTCGGCGAATCGGCCGATCTTGCGCTCGAACGCGCCGGTGAAGGCGCCCTTCTCGTGTCCGAACAGCTCCGATTCGACGAGATTGGCAGGGATCGCGCCGCAATTGACCGCGATCATGTCCTTCTTGTTGCGGGGCGACGCGGCGTGGATCGCCTCGGCGACGACTTCCTTGCCGACGCCGCTCTCGCCTTCGATCAGCACCGGCACGCGCGCCCGCGCGGCCTTGGCGGCGATCGCGAGCGCGGCGCGGAACTGCGGCGCCGAGCCGACGATCTCGTCGAAGGCGAGCGACGCAGTGAGTTTCTCGGTTAGCGGGCGCAGCTCGCCCGCGGTCTTGCCGCCGACTGCCGCCTCGAGCGCGGCGAGCAGCCGCTCGGAGGCGAGCGGCTTGACGAGGAAATCGGTGGCGCCCGCGCGCATCGCGCTGACCGCGGCGGCGACCGAGCCGTTGGCAGTGAGCATCAGGATCGGCAGCGCCGGGCGGCGCGCACGCAGCTCGGCGATCAGCGCGGCGGCATCGGCGTCTGGCGAGGCGTGATCGAGGATGATCGCGTCGAGCGACATTCCGTCGGGCGTGCCCAAGGTGGCGATTCCCGTCTCGGGCTCGCTCGCGAAGATGGTGCGCCAGCCGCGGCGCGCGGCGATGGCCGCGACGAGGCGGCGCTGCGCCGGCTCGTCGTCGATCAGCATCAGGAGGCGCTGGCCGTTGCGCGTCATTCCTGTCCCCAATGTCCCGTTTCAGGTCGCCCGGCTTACGGGCTTTGGGTAAAGTTCAGATTAAGCGTGCCGAAAGGCGCGCAGGGTTGAGAGAGTGCGAAGCCGTCGTTAAGGTCGTGTGACACCGTGTTTCAGGGGAGAGGCCGATGGCCGATACGGGCGATGCAACTGCCGAAGTCCAGGCGCATGAAAATACCTGGCGCGGGTTCAAGGCGATGATGATGTGGGGGACGCTCGGCGCGTTCCTCGTCGCGGCGCTCGTAGTCTTCCTGATCGCCAGCTAGTGAAGATCGCCGTGCTCAAGGAGACGGCCGCCGGCGAGCGGCGCGTCTCGGCGACTCCGGAAACGGTCAGGAAGTTCGTCGGGCTCGGCGCCGAAGTCGCGGTCGAGGCGGGTGCGGGCGAGACGGCTTCGGTCGCGGACCAGGCCTATGCCGATGCCGGCGCCGCCGTCGGCGCGCGCGGCGCGGTGCTCAAGGACGCCGACATCGTGCTCGGCGTGCAGGGGCCCGATCCGGCGAGCCTCAAGGGCGCCAGGCCGGGAGCGTGGATCGTCGCGGCGCTCAATCCCTTCGGTGAGCGCGCACGGATCGATGCCTATGCGAGCGCAGGCCTCGAGGCGCTGGCAATGGAGTTCATGCCGCGCATCACGCGCGCGCAATCGATGGATATCCTCTCCTCGCAATCGAATCTGTCGGGCTACAAGGCGGTGCTCGACGCGGCTGCCGAATATGGCCGCGCCTTCCCGATGATGATGACCGCGGCGGGCACCGTTTCGGCCGCGAAGGTCTTCGTGATGGGCGTGGGCGTGGCGGGGCTCCAGGCGATCGCCACCGCGCGGCGGCTGGGCGCGCAGGTCTCGGCGACCGACGTGCGCGCGGCGACGAAGGAGCAGATCCTGTCCCTCGGCGCCAAGCCGATCTTCGTCGAGAATGTTGCGGGGATCGAAGGCGAGGGCACCGGCGGCTACGCCACCGAGATGTCCGACGAATACAAGGCGGCGCAGGCCGAGTTGGTCTCCTCGCACATCGCCAAGCAGGACATCGTCATCACCACCGCGCTGATCCCCGGCCGCCCCGCCCCCCGCCTGATTTCGGACGCACAGGTCGCGAACATGAAGCCTGGCAGCGTGATCGTCGATCTGGCCGTCGAGCAAGGCGGCAATGTCGAAGGCGCGGTCGCGGGCGAAGTGGTGACGGTCCACGGCGTCAAGATCGTCGGCCATCGCAATGTGCCGAGCCGCCTCGCCGCCGACGCCTCGGCGCTGTTCGCGCGCAACCTGTTCAACTTCCTCTCGGCCTTCTGGGATAAGGAAGCCGGCAAGCCGGTGCTCGACGAGGAGATCGGCAACGCCGTGCGCGTGACGCAGGGCGGTAAGGTGGTCAGCGAGAGGCTGCTCGGCTGACGGCGCGAAAAGGGGGCGCCAGACCATGGACTTCATCTCGATCCTGTCGATCTTCGTGCTGGCCTGCTTCGTCGGCTACTACGTCGTCTGGTCGGTGACGCCGGCGCTGCATACGCCGCTGATGGCGGTGACCAACGCGATCTCCTCGGTGATCGTGGTCGGCGCGCTGATCGCGTCGATGGCGGCCGGGAGCGATACCGCCAAATGGCTCGGGCTGGTCGCGGTGGCGCTCGCCAGCGTCAATATCTTCGGCGGGTTCGCCGTCACCGAGCGCATGCTCGCCATGTACAAGAAGAAGGAGCGCTGAGGTGCACGAAGCGGCTCCCGTGAACCCTTGGGTCGCGCTCGCCTATCTGGTGGCGGGCGTGTGCTTCATTCTCGCGCTGCGCGGGCTTTCGAGCCCGGCGAGCAGCCGCCGCGGCAACCGGCTCGGCATGTTCGGCATGGCGATCGCAGTGGTGACCACGCTGATCACGCACGAGATCGCGAGCCCGATCGAAGTCGCCGCAGCGATCGCGATCGGCGGGATCGTCGGCTTCGTCACGGCGCGGCGGATCGCGATGACTGCGATGCCGCAGCTCGTTGCGGCGTTCCATAGCCTGGTCGGCATGGCGGCGGTGCTCGTCGCGATCGCGGCCTTTCTCAATCCGCTCGCCTTCGGGATCGCCTCGCCCGACTATCTCGCCGATATCGTGATGGGCAATCTGCCGATCGACGCGAGCCCGGTGATCAATCCGGTGAGCCGGATCGAGATGGGGCTCGGCGTCGCGATCGGCGCAATCACCTTCTCGGGGTCGGTGATCGCGTTCCTCAAATTGAACGGCAATATGAGCGGCAAGCCGATCCTGCTGCCCGGGCGCCACGTCATCAATCTCGCCGTGCTCGCCGGCGTTCTCGGGCTGATCGGCTATTTCACGCAGGACCAGTCGCCGTGGATCTTCTGGACGGTGACGGCGCTCAGCTTCGCGATCGGCTTCCTGCTGATCGTTCCGATCGGCGGGGCGGACATGCCGGTCGTGGTGTCGATGCTCAATTCCTATTCGGGCTGGGCAGCTGCTGCTATGGGCTTCACGCTGCACAACACCGCGATGATCATCACCGGCGCGCTGGTGGGCAGCTCGGGCGCGATCCTCAGCTACATCATGTGCCGCGCGATGAACCGCAGCTTCATCAGCGTGATCGCCGGCGGCTTCGGCGGCGACAGCGGCGGCGGCGCGGCCGCGGCGGCGACCGACCGGCCGTGGAAGCGCGGGAGCGCCGAGGATGCCGCTTTTCTCATGCAGCAGGCCGAACAAGTCATCATCGTCCCTGGCTATGGCATGGCCGTCGCGCAGGCGCAGCACGTGCTCCGCGAAATGGCCGACAAGCTCAAGGAGCACGGCGTGCGCGTGAAGTACGCGATCCACCCGGTCGCAGGACGCATGCCGGGGCACATGAACGTACTGCTCGCCGAGGCGAACGTGCCCTATGACGAAGTGTTCGAGCTCGAGGACATCAATTCCGAGTTCGCGCAGACCGACGTCGCCTTCGTGATCGGCGCAAACGACGTGACCAATCCTGCGGCCAAGACCGACAAGTCCTCGCCGATCTACGGCATGCCGGTGCTCGACGTCGAAAAGGCCAAGACGGTGCTGTTCATCAAGCGCTCGATGGGTGGCGTCGGTTATGCCGGCGTGGACAACGAGTTGTTTTATCGCGACAATACGATGATGCTCCTCGCCGACGCCAAGAAGATGGTCGAGGAGATCGTGAAGTCGCTCGATTAGGCTGGGGCGCCTGGACGAGCCGGCAGAGGGGGCTGCTATGGCGAGCATAGGGGGGATCATCGGCGGCGGCGCGCGCGTGATCCGTAGGCGGCCGATTTCGACTTTGGTCTGGGGCGGAATCTACTTTCTCGGCCTGATCGGCATATGGTTGTTCATCCGCTGGATCGACATGCCGCT
The DNA here is from genome assembly GCA_023390675.1 of Pseudomonadota bacterium. Taxonomy (GTDB): domain Bacteria; phylum Pseudomonadota; class Alphaproteobacteria; order Sphingomonadales; family Sphingomonadaceae; genus Sphingomonas. The sequence goes on along the minus strand of JAEWCK010000330.1, from coordinate 1,213 downwards.
CATCGAGCTTTCGAGCACCGGGCAGCTCCAGATGCCGCTCCCGACGCGGATCGTAGTCGAGTTGCTCACGATGGTGCTGATGACGATCGTGTTCAATGCGATCTATCGCGCGCTGCTGCGTCCCTATGAGCGCGACGCGGCGGGGCTGCGGGTCGGCCCCGACGAATTGCGCGTCATGGGGCTCAGGATCGTCGTATCGGTGGTGATGTTCGTCGCGTGGATCATCATCGCGCTGATCGCCGTGATGGTGGGGAGCTTTCTCGGCTTCGTCACGGGGGGCGAGCGGCGGCTGCTCGATCCGCTGATGCTGGGGCTCGTGGCGATCGTGGCGGCGTTCGCGATCTGGCTGTTCGTGCGGCTCTCGCCGATCTTTCCGCTCACCCTCTATCGTCGCAAGCTCACAGTCGACGGCGCATGGGAGCTGACGCGCGGGCGCTTCTGGAAGCTGTTCATTGCCTATCTGATCACCGGCATCTTCTGCATCGCACTGATGATCGCAGTGATCTGGCCCTATTTCGGAGCCTTCTTCGTGGAGCTGTTGCACAGCGGCAACGACCCGATGAAGATCGCCATGGCGCAGTACAATCTGCAGCAGCACGTGCACGGCATGCCTACGATCGCGCATGTCGGCTTCTGCGTCGCGATCTTCCTCGCCTCGGCAGTGACGGTCGTCCTCGGCGCGGCGCTGCCTGCCAGCGCGACGCGCGAACTGCTGCTCGACGCGGGCGAGGACCCCGACGACGAACCCGAAGAGGAGCTTTACTAGGCCGGACGGCGACGCCTCCGTTATGGAGGCGATTGAAACAACAACCGCCGCAAGGGACGCCAACACATCCATAACGGAGGAAACAGGGACTCACCCGTTTCGGAGCAATGCGGCATCTCCGGAACAGAAGATGAACTCTGCGAGGAATGTGATGGCTAAGCTTTCGATTCTCCAAGAGAATAGCTTCGAAGCCTATGATCGCGCGAGCCCGGCGGCGCTGGTGATCGCGGAGGCGGCGGGGGCCGTCGAGGCGGCTTGCGCGGCGTTGGCGCTGGCGGGATGCCAGGCGCGCGCCCCGATCGATTTCGCGGCAGCGGCGGGCGATCACGGCCATTTCGACGGGATCGACCTCATCCTGATCGAGGCCGACAGCGCGCCCGAGGGGCTGGTCGACATCGTCCTCGCACGTGCCGATGCAGTGGCGCGCGAGCGTGTGCTGGGCGTGAT
>JAEWCK010000222.1 GCA_023390675.1 Pseudomonadota bacterium | reverse complement strand
CGACTGGCTTGCCGAGCGCGCCGACGTCGTCGTGCGCTTCCAGGGCGGGCACAATGCGGGGCACACGCTCGTCGTCGGCGAGAATGTCTACAAGCTCTCGCTGCTCCCCTCGGGCATCGTCCGCGGCACGCCGAGCGTGATCGGCAATGGCGTGGTGCTCGATCCGTGGGCGCTGCGCGACGAAGTCGAACGCATCCGCGCGCAGGGCGTCGACGTCACTCCCGACACGCTGATGCTGGCGGACACCTGCCCGTTGATCCTGCCCTTCCATCGCGATCTCGATGGTCTCCGCGAAGACGCCAGCGGCGCGGGCAAGATCGGCACGACGCGCCGCGGCATCGGCCCGGCCTATGAGGACAAGGTAGGCCGCCGTGCGATTCGCGTGTGCGACCTCGCCCACCTCGACGATCTCGGGCCGCAGCTCGATCGCCTCACCGCGCACCACGATGCGCTGCGCGCCGGGTTCGGCGAGCCGCCGATCGACCGCGCCAAGCTGCTCGAGGAGCTGCGCGAGATCGCAGGCTTCGTACTCCCCTTCGCGCGCCCGGTGTGGCGGATGCTCCACGAGGCGCGCGGTCGCGGGCGGCGCATATTGTTCGAAGGCGCGCAGGGCGTGCTGCTCGACATCGATCACGGCACCTATCCGTTCGTCACGTCGTCGAACACCGTGGCCGGGACCGCCGCGGCGGGCTCGGGCCTCGGGCCGGGCGCGGTCGGCTTCGTGCTCGGCATCGCCAAGGCCTATACGACACGCGTCGGATCGGGCCCCTTCCCCACCGAGCAGGATAATGACGTGGGCGAGCGGCTGGGCACGCGCGGGCGCGAGTTCGGCACCGTCACCGGGCGCAAGCGCCGCTGCGGCTGGCTCGACGCGGTGCTGCTGCGCCAGTCGGTCGCGGTTTCGGGAGTCACCGGGATCGCGCTCACGAAGCTGGACGTGCTCGACGGCTTCGACGAGATCCGCGTGTGCACCGGCTACGGGCTGCGCGGCGAGACGCTCGATTACTATCCGTCCAACGCCGCCGATCAGGCCGCGGTCGAGCCGGTCTACGAGACCATGCCCGGCTGGCACGAATCGACCGCCGGAGCCCGGAGCTGGGCCGAGCTGCCGGCGGCCGCGATCAAGTATATCCGCCGCGTCGAGGAGCTGATCCAGTGCCCGGTGGCTCTGGTCTCGACCAGCCCCGAGCGCGAGGACACGATTCTCGTCCGCGATCCCTTCGCGGACTAGTTCTTCGGCTTCTCCTTCTTGTGATGCTTCTTGTCGGCGTCCGCGCTCGCATCGGGCGCGGGCGTCGCGGGGTCGGTCGGCGCAGTCGTCGTGGTTGCGTCGGGCGCGGGCGGCGTGGCCGGGTCTGTCGTCGGCGGCGTCGCCGGATCGGTCGTGGGTGTCGTAGTCTGCGACGGGTCCGTCGTCGTGGTGGAAGGCGTCTGCTGCGCGAAGGCGGCGGGCGCGGCGAGCAGCGCCGCGGCGCCGATCAGGGTCTTGAACAACATACGGCAATCCTCCTTCGGTTGTTGCCGGGGACTGCTTCGCGCTCCGTATGTGTCGGTTATGTTTCAGCCGCGTTCGACCTGTCTTGCCCGGCGCACGGCGGAGTGGTGACTCGACCCATGCGCCGGGCAGAGCGATCAGCGCGGATTGCTGCTCGCGCTCGTGCCGGCCGAGACGCCGGCATTCGCGCCGTTGCGGCTCGCGCCCGCCGAGACGCCGGCGCTCGAGTTGTTGCTCGTGCTGCGCTTGCGCGTGTTGGCCGAGCTGCTCGCGCTTCCGCTCGCGCCTGCGTTCACGCTCGTATCGGCGGCGCTGTTGACGGCGTTGGTCGCCGTGCCGCGCGCCGCATTGGCGGTGTCGGTCGCGCGGTCGCGCGCAGCGTTGGTGGTCGAGACCGCGCGGTTGCGGGTCTCATAAGCCTTTTCGCGCGCGGTATTGGCGGTGCGGCGCGTCGCGTGCCGGGCGCGGTCGGTCGTCTCGCGAGTCGTCGCTGTGGCGCGGTCGAGCGTGTCGGTGCGCACGGTGGAATCGAGTCCGCCGTTGAGCGTGCCGCCGACCGAGCCCATCGGCGCGCCGATGCTGCCGCCAAGGCTTCCGCCGGCCTGCCCGCCAAGGATCTGCGCCGACGCGATCGCCGGCACGAACAGCGCCCCCGCCGCCGCCATCGAAAGAAGGATACGCATGTCAAAACTCCCTGCAGAATGGAAAACCTGCAAGGGAATGAACGTCTCGGTTGCGCTGCCGTTCCTTAATCGGGCGTTCAGCCAACCTGAGCGCGGTGGAGCAGCTTCTGATCGGCGAGGACAAGCGCGACCATCGCCTCGACCACCGGCGCGCCGCGGATGCCGACGCACGGATCGTGGCGCCCCTTGGTCATGATCTCGGTCGCCTCGAAATCCCCATTCTCATTTGGGCGCGTGACCGTCTCGACCGGCGTGAGGATCGAGCTGGTTGGCTTGAATGCGACGCGGACGCGCACCGGCTGGCCGGTCGAGATGCCGCCTGCGATCCCGCCGGCATGATTGGCAAGGAAGACCGGATTGCCGTCATTCCCCGGGCGCATCGCGTCTGCATTTTGTTCGCCGCTGAGCGCCGCCGCGCCGAAGCCGTCGCCGATCTCGACGCCCTTGACCGCGTTGATCGACATGCATGCGGCGGCCAGTTCGCTGTCGAGCTTGGCGTAGAGCGGCGCGCCCCAGCCAGCGGGAACACCGGTCGCTTCGCAAGCAATGATGGCGCCGAGCGACGATCCCGCCTTGCGGGCGCCGTCGACCAGCTTTTCCCAGCGCGCAGCAGCGTGCGGATCGGGGCAGAAGAAGGGATTGTTGCCGATCTCGCCCGCATCGAAATTGCCATAGTCGATCGCGTCGCCGCCGATCGCCTCGACCCAGGCGGTGATCGTGACTTCAGGGATCACCAGCCGCGCCACGCCCCCCGCCGCCACGCGCGCCGCCGTCTCGCGCGCGGACGAGCGCCCGCCACCCCGGAAATCGCGGAAGCCGTATTTCGCGTCGTACGCATAGTCGGCATGGCCCGGACGATAGGCCCTGGCGACCTCGGAATAGTCCTTCGAGCGCTGGTCGACATTGTCGATATGAAGCGCGATCGGCGTGCCAGTGGTGCGTCCCTCGAACACTCCCGAGAGAATGCGGACCTGATCCGGCTCCTGCCGCTGCGTGGTGAAGCGCGACTGGCCCGGGCGGCGCCGGTCGAGAAAAGGCTGGAGATCGGCTTCGGACAACGCGAGCCCCGGCGGGCAGCCATCGACTACCGCGCCAAGCGCGGGCCCGTGGCTCTCTCCCCAGGTCGTGAAGCGGAAGACGCGGCCGAAGGTGTTGAAGCTCACCTCAGACCAGCGCGATATCCGGCGCGTCCTCGGCCTTCATGCCGACGACGTGATAGCCCGCATCGACGTGATGGACCTCGCCGGTGGTGCCGGCCGAGAGGTCGCTGCAGAAATAGAGGCCCGCGCCGCCGACATCCTCGATCGTCACGTTGCGCTTGAGCGGCGAATTGAGCTCGTTCCATTTTAGGATCAGGCGGAAGTCGCCGATCCCACTGGCCGCCAGCGTCTTGATCGGCCCCGCCGAGATCGCGTTGACGCGGATATTCTCCTTGCCGAGATCGACCGCGAGATACTGGACGCTGGTCTCGAGGGCCGACTTGGCGACGCCCATGACGTTGTAGTGCGGCACTACCTTCTCGGCGCCGTAATAGCTGAGGGTGAGCAGCGATCCGCCGTTGGGCATCATCGCGCGCGCGCGCCTGGCGACCGCTGTGAACGAATAGACGCTGATGTTCATCGTCATCAGGAAATTTTCGAGGCTGGTGTCGACATAGCCGCCGCGCAGCTCGTTCTTGTCCGAGAAGCCGATCGCATGGACGACGAAATCGATTGTCGGCCAACGCGCCGCCAGCGTCTCGAACGCCACGTCGAGCGCGGCCATGTCGCTCACGTCGCAATCGATCAGGAAATCGCTGCCGAGCTGCTCGGCGAGCGGGCGCACACGCTTCTCCAGCGCTTCGCCCTGATAGCTGAACGCCAGCTCGGCGCCATGCTCGCCCAATTTCTGCGCGATCCCCCACGCCAGCGAGCGATCGTTGGCGAGCCCCATGATCAGCCCGCGCTTGCCCTGCATCAATCCGGTCACGACGGCATATTCTCCTGTTCGCGTGGCTCCTCTAAACCTTTCTCCGGCGTTTCCGCCAGCGCCGCGTTCAACTCGGCGCCGATCACCATGCCGAGCCCGACGAAGAAAAAGAAGATCAGTGCGATCATCACGCCGGCAAGGCTGCCATAGGTGAGATCGTAGCTGCCGAGCGTCGACAGGATCTTGGGGAGCAAAGCCGTCACTGCGAGCCACCACAAGGTGGTGAACAGCGCGCCCGGCCATTTGGGGCATTTGCTCTTGCGGTATTTGCTCGGCGTCAGCGAATAGAACAGCATGTAGAGCGCGCCGAACAGTGCGAGGGCCGGCGCGACACGCGTGAGCGAGACGAGCCGCTGCGCGTCCGACGCCCAGGGCAGCATCTTGTAGATGAACTGCTCGACCCCGGTCAGGATCACCTGGAAGCTGAACGCCGCCATGGTGATGATCACCGAGCCGATGATCATCCCGATCGCGCCGAGCCGATATCGCCAGAAGGGCGTGCGCGACTGGACGCCGTACGCCGCGCGCAGGATGCCGCGGATCGTCTCGATGAAGCCCGCGGTGGTCCACAGCCCGACGATCGCGCCGAACCAGAGCAGATTGCCGGTGCGCGCCTCCAGCACGTCGGCAACCGGCTGGCGGAGCACGTCGGCGACCCCCGGCGGCACGGTGCGCAGGAAGGCTTCCAATGTGCGGATTCCCTCCGCGCTGCGCCCGAAGAGCTGGGCGACAGCGGCGGCGACGATGAAGAAGGGAAAGAGCGTGACGAGACTCAGATAGGCCAGGTTGCCGGCGTAGGTGAAACCTTCGTTGAAGGTGCCGACCGCCACGCGCGATACGACCTTGAAGAATTTGGGACCCAGCCCGATCCGGCCAAGCGCGCCGCGGATACGGGCCCAAAGCCCCGGCTTCGCCGCTCCGGCGTCCGCGGATTCCCCTGTCTTCACCGGGGCCTAGACGCCCATCCGGCCACGCGGGTTCCCCTTATTGTCCCAACCTTGGACGAACTCGACCAAAGCGTCGTCATCGACCGGCAGATCAACCATCAGCGTGACCAGCAGGTCGCCGCGTCCGCCGCCCTTTTTGTGGAAGCCGCGGCCCTTGAGGCGCAGGACCTTCCCCGAGGTCGATCCCTTGGGCACCTTGAGCATCACTGCGCCATCGGGCGTCGGCACCCGCACTTCGGCGCCGAGCACGGCCTCGGAGAGCGTCACCGGCAGATCAAGCCTGATATCGTCGCCGACGCGTTCGTAGAAGCGGTGAGGCTGGATCTCGATCGTGACGATCGCGTCGCCTGCGCCGCCCGGCCCCTGCTCGCCCTTGCCCGCGAGGCGCATCTGAGTGCCGTTCTCGACGCCCGCGGGGAGCTTCAGGTCGATCGTCTTGCCGTCGCCGAGCGTGATCCGCTGGGGCGCGAGCTTCGCCGCATCCTCGAACGCGACCGCCAGGCGATAGGCGAGATTGGCGCCTTTGGGCGGGGGCCGCCGTCCGAAGCCGCCGAAACCGCTCGAAAAGCCGCCGCCGCCGCGCCGCCCCGCGCCGCCGAACAGGCCTTCGAAGATGTCGCCGATGTCGCCTTGCTCGCCGAAATCGGGCCGGAAGCCGCCTTGCTGGCCGCCGCCGCCACCGCCGAAGCCGAACGGGGCGGTGGGGTTGCCGTCGCCGTCGATTTCGCCTCGATCGAAGCGCGCGCGCTTGTCCTTGTCGGTGAGCAGATCATAGGCCTGCGTCACCTTGGCGAAGCGCTCGGCCTTTTTCGGATCGTCCTTGTTACGATCGGGGTGCAGCTCTTTCGCGAGCTTGCGATAGGCCTTCTTGATGTCGGCCTCGCTCGCGCCGCGTGGAACACCCAGTATTGCGTAAGGATCGGACGCCATGAAAACCCCTTGAACGCGCCGTTACATCGGCGCGTCCCGGGATTTTCGCAAGGCTTTCAGGCGGCGAGCGCTTCAGTGCCGTAGGTTGCGGCCGAAAGCGTCTCGGCATTGGCGATCGTCACGCGCTCGCGATATTGCGCCTGGACCTCCGGCGTGATGACTTCGAGGAGGAAGCTGCCGTCGATCCAGACCTCGATCACGTCGAGCCCGCCATGATCGGCGAGATGCGCCGCGAAGCCATGCGCGGCGGCGATCGCGATGACGCGCTCGGCGTCGAAGGGCGAACCGGTGAGCAGGTGGAATCCGCTCTCGCGCGCGCCCTCGCCTGCGCGCACCGCGAGATGCTCGCCGGGCTGATGGTGGAACTCGGTGCCGCGCGGCAGCACTTCGATCATCGTGCCATGGACGTCGCCGGTCATCGCGATCCAGGTGCCCTCGGCGAGGAAGGGTACGGGCAGCGCCCGGCCCTCCCCCCAGATCGCGGCGACCGCACTCGCGGCGCGCGCCGGATCGGCGGCGGTGAAGCTGGCGTGAAAGAGCATCGCGTTCCTCCTCAGGCCATCGGGATGAACAGTGCGAAGGGAATGCTCCCCAACGCGAGGAACAGCAGCAAGTGCGGAAGCTCGGCCTGGCGGCGCGCACAATCTTTGTCGGTCATTTCTCGTCCTCCGTTTCGGACATGGCTTCGCCATTCGCGCCGAAGCGCGTGCCGGAGCCGCGTCGTTGGTGATGGACACCGGCTAGCCGCGCGGGGCTCGACAGAAAATCGACCATGTCGCAACATGGCTCTGCAATTTTGCAGAAGGGCCGCAATGCGCTGGGACTGGACCGATGCGCGCTATTTCCTCGCCGTAGCCGAAAGCGGGACGACGCTGGGCGCGGCGCGTGCGCTGGGCGTCAACCAGACCACTTGCGCGCGGCGGATCGCGGCGCTCGAGGCGGCGCTGGGGCTTAGCCTGTTCGATCGCTCGGCGAGCGGCTATGCACTCACCCCCGAGGGCGAAGCGCTGGTCGCGCCCGCGCGGGCGCTGGCCGAGGCGGCGGCGCAATTCGACAGCAGCGCGCAGGCGGCGCGGCGCACCGGGCTCCGCACGATCCGCCTGACCACGAGCGACGCGCTCGGCGATACGATGGCGGCGCCGGCGATCGCCGCCTTCCGTGCGCATCACCCCGAGCTGGTGATCGAGCTCGACATCACCGACCGGCTGGTCGACATCGTCGCGGGCGAGGCGGACATTGCGCTCAGGGGCTCGCTGATCGCCGGCAACGACCCGGGCCTGATCCAGAAGCGGCTGCCCGATATGCGCTGGGGCTTCTATTGCAGCACCGCCTATGCCGATGCCAATGGCGTGCCCGGCGACCCGCAAGCCCTCGCCAGCCATCCGCTCGCGACGCTGGGCGGCGCGGTGGTCGAGGCAGTGCGCCGCGATGCGCCGCACGCGAAGATCGTCGACGTGACCAACAGCATCGGCGCACTGGGCGCAGTGCTGCGCGCGGGCTATTGCGTGGGGCTGCTGCCGTGCATGACCGGAGACGCCGATCCCGGGCTCAAGCGCTGCTTCGTAATGGACACGGCCGCGCCGCTCTGGCTCGTCTATGCCGAACGGCTGCGCGGGCGGGCGGAGGCGCGGGCGTTCCTCGACTTCATCCTCGACCATGTCGAGCGCCTGCGCCCGCAGCTGCAGGGCGAGGTCTAGGCGGCCACTTCCTCGAGCGGCTCGACATCGACTGATACGTCCATTTTCTGCGCGCCCGATCCGAGGACGATACCGTCGATCGGAGCGATGTCGGCATAGTCGCGGCCGATCGCGACGACGACGTGGTCGCCGGCCATCCAGATGCCGTTGGTGGGATCGACGCCGACCCAGCCGAGATCGATCCCGCACCAGAGCAGCACCCAGGCATGTGTCGCGTCTGCGCCGACGAGGCGCGGCTTGCCGGGTGGCGGGAGCGTACGGAGATAGCCCGAGGCATAGGACGCGGGGAGTCCGGCGGCGCGCAGCCCCGAGATCATGATCTGCGCGAAATCCTGGCAGACGCCTCCCCGCTTCCGGAACGCTTCGTGCGGGGGCGTGTCGACCAGCGTTGCGCTGGGATCGAAGGCGAAGTCGCGCTGGATCCGCGTGGCGAGCGCGAAGGCGGCTTCGAGCGCACCGCGATCCGGATCGAGATCGGCGGCGCACCAATCGGCGATGTCGCGGTCGAGCGGGATCAGCGGCGAGGGGAAGAGATAGGCGGCGGGTCCTGCGGGCGAAGCGTCGCGGCTGGCGCGGGCCAGCGCGGCGATCTCGCCGAGGGTGGGATCGCTTGCCCGCGGCACCGGAACGGGACGGTCGACGCGGACGCGGGCGCTGCTCTCGATCGTCAGGCTGCGCACCGGGGCTTCGACGACGAGGCGCATGACGTTGGCGAGGCCGGCTTCGGCGCGGGCGACATGAGTGCGGCCGCCCGGTTCGATGCTGAGGGCATAGTCTTCGACCTGCTGGCCGGACCAGAGGATCGGCTTCAGGCGGAGGTTGCAGCGGGCGAAGGCTACCGGGCGGGCATAGTCGAAGCGAGTGATGTGGCGGATTTTGTAGAGCATCTGGTTTACGCCAAAACCATGCCCGCGGCGCGGAGGGGTTCGGCGCCCTGGAGAAAGTAACGCCTTGATATTGCATCGGAAATTCTGGCGAGGCGATCGGCGACCTGGGTAAACCAATTGTCGTCGATCCGCGTGGCGTGCGCAGTCACCAGCATCGCCGCCAGCGCGCGCGCCTGCTCCTGCTGGGGCTCGGCCAGGCCGTCGTCCGAGAGCAGGGGCAGCGCGTTGAGATGCGCCGAGATCGCCGCGACCTGAAACGCCACTCCGCGCGGATTGCCCCCGTCCAGGGTGACCAGATCGAGCACGGGGACGCGCGCCATCCCGGTCAGATAGCGTTGGCGGTAGCTGATCTGGCTGTCCGCCAGGTCGAGCAGCGTGGACAGATCGTCGCTGGTCGCCTGCGCGCCGCCGAAGGCGCGGATGAAGCCGATCGCGGCGACGGCGCGCTCGACGCGGCGGCCCATGTCGTGGAAGCGCCACGCATCGGTGCGCCCCATATGCTCGGCGGCGAGCCCGGCGAGCGCCGAATAGCGGCGCTGGAGCGACCCGGCGCGATCGAGCAGCGAGCCCCTGGCGGGGAACGGCGCGTCGAGCAGGCGGATCATGTCGGCCGAGAGCCGCTCGCGCGACACCGCGCCGATGTCCCGCGCGCGCGCGTTGATCGCGCGGACCGAATTCCAGCCGTTGCCGTCGTCCTCGAGCGCGGTGCGGGCGAGCTGGGTCAGGTCGGCGCGCTTCAGGGCGCGGGGCTCGGGCGCGGCATTCGCCCAGGCGATCAACCGTGCGAGCCGCCCGACCGTGTCGGCCGAAAGCGCCGCGCCGGTGTCCGCGCTGATCGAATGGCCGAGCAGCACGCGGATGAGCCCGAGCAAGGCCTCGCCGCGCTCGAGATAGCGGCCGAGCCAGAACATGTTGTCGGCGACGCGGCTGGGCAGCGTGCCCGGATTGCGGCGCAGCTGGGTCGAATCGCCCGAAGGGAGCAGCGACACCGGATCGACCGGATCGGGGCCATGGACGCAGACGTCCGCCGACCAGCTCCCCTCGCCCATCAGCGCCGCGCGGGCATCGGGATGCTCGGCGATCCGCGCGAAGCCGCCGGGGAGGACGGTCCATGCGCCGTCGGCATCGCGCGCCGCGAAGACGCGCAGCGTGAAGGGACGCGGGACGAGGCGATCCTCGGCGACGACGGGCATGGTCGAGAGGCGGACGACTTCCTGCCCGACATAATCCTGCGGGCGCCGCGCCATATCGGCGAGCAAGGCCGCGCGCGCCTCGCCGGCGAGTGTGCCGCCGAGCACGGGCTTGCCGTCGGGCAGACCGAGCGTGGGGACGCCGAAGGCGGGGCCGACCAGCAGGCTATCGAGATGCGCCTCGACATACGCCCGCTCGGCATCCTGCCCGCACCACCAGGTGGCGATGTTGGGGAGCGCGAGCGGTTCGCCGAGCGCTTCGGCCAGCGCCGGGGCGAAGGCGGCGAAGGCCGGGGCTTCGAGCACGCCCGCGCCGGGCGCATTGGCGACGACGACATCGCCCGCGGCCATCGCGTCGATCAGCCCGGGGACGCCGATCGTCGAATGGCTGTCGAGCGCGAGCGGATCGAGGAGGCGCGGATCGAGCCGGTGCCACACCGCATCGACGCGTTTCAGCCCCGCAATCGTGCGCAGATAGAGCTTGTCGTCGAGCGCGGTGAGGTCGGCGCCCTCGACGAGGAGGAAGCCGAGATAGCGCGCGAGATGCGCCTGCTCGGCATAGCTGGGGTTGAGCCGCCCGGGCGTGAGCAGCCCGATCCGCGGATCGGCGCGGCGGCAGCAGGCGGCGATCCCGTCGCGAAAGGCGGCGAAGAAGGGGGCGTGGCGCGCCATGTTGAGCCGGGTCTGCAAGCCCCCGAGCGTGCGCGCCATCGCCAGCCGGTTCTCGAGCGCATAGCCCGCGCCGGCGGGATTGCGCAGGTGATCGGCGAGCACGCGCCACTCGCCGCCGGGGCCGCGGCAGAGATCGAAGGCGGCGAACTGGAGGTGGTGCCCGCCGGGCGGATCGAGATGCGCGAGCGGGCGCAGGAAGAAGGGGCTGCCGGTGACGAGCGCCGCGGGAAGGCGCCCGTCGGCGATCAGCGCGCCCGAGCCGTAGATGTCGGCGAGGACGCGCTCCATCAATTGGGCGCGCTGGGCGATCCCGGCGGCGATCCCCTGCCACTCGGCCTCGGCGATCAGCAGCGGGACGGGGGAGAGCGGCCAGGGGCGCTCCTCGCCTTCGCCGGCGATGCGGAAGCCGGTGCCGATATCCGCGGCATGGCGCTGCGCGCGCTCGCGCGCGGGCTCGAGGCTGTCGCCGGCGAGCTGGGCGAGCTCCTCGAACAGCCCGGCCCATGCGGCATCGTCGGCGCACAGCACGTCGGCTTCGTGGCGCGCGGCGCAATAATCGGCGATCCACCGGTCGGCGATCGTGCCTGCGTCGAATAAGCTCGCGGCGCTCGCCACTCTCGCGTCCCCAAAAGCCCGGGGCGGGTTTTGGGGCAGAAGATGCTGCATGGCAACAAGGGATGGGGTGAACGTGGTAGCTAGCTGCGGCGGCTGCTTTGCGCCCTAATTTACGCCGTTCAGCTCGTTTACTGCGGCACCCGAAAGCGGTCGTTAATTCATGCCGACGTCGAACGGCAGCTACCGCCCCACTTTCTGCCGATCCGGCGTCTTTGTAGAATCCTGATAGTCGACGTTTTGAGATTGTGTTCTAAGCCGCTGCATGGACCGCGCGACGACCCTCCGTGAGCGTTTGACTCAAGGCACGCCTGAGTTGATTGCAGATCTCCGTCTCTATTCCACAGAGGAAGGTGGAAAGAGGCTGCCTTTGGTGCTCGGCTACGGTTGTCCTTGCAGCATCGACAGGGAGGTCCAAGAAGCTTGGGACGGGTATCCCCTTGTAGATCGCCCCATGATGCCGGGTGAGGAACGTCGGGTCGGCTTCATCTTCATGTCTGGACCCGAGGCTGTGAAGGCATTGTCCGCCGCCGAGCGCTTCTTCCTTTGGGAAGGCAAGCTGATCGGGGAGGCCCGGATCGTCCGCTAAAGTCGCTACGCGGACGAATAGCTGCCGGACCGCTTCCCACCCAATGTCGGTCATTCACTCAGTCCGATGGGGAGAATCACTCGCTACGGCCGAAATTGGGTCGTTACCGGCACGATCGCTATCGCCGAGCACTTGTCGCCTTCGAGCGTCGTGAACTGGGTGGTTTGGCGACCGACCGCTTTGGAGCGAGGATAACATCAAAGCTGACGTTCGGAGCCGGCTTTTATATGCCTGCCATCGTCAGCAGGGCCCCCCAGCCGACGAAGGCCAAGAGCGCGACGAAGATCGCGAGCGCCACTAATGGTCCGGCGAGTGTGCGGGTTGGCGGAGAACGCTTTTCCAATTTTTCGAGCCTGAACGAACGGCAGTTTTACGGCAACGCTATTTCCGCAGTGAGCGACCGACAATGGGGCGTTAGCGGACGTTGCCAGCTACCCCAAGATACAAAGACATTAGCGCGACCTTCTCGGCGGCCATCCTGGCCGAGGAGAACGTCAATGGGATATTCAAGATATGATCCTGCGATGCAGGCGCGACCGGCGTGGAACGCTGGCAAAATGGTCGGCACCAAACGACCGCTGACACAGAAGCAGATTTGGGCCGTTCGCTTCTTTCTCGAGCACGAGGGACGGCTTCGCGACCGGGCGCTGTTCGACCTCGCAATCGACAGCAAGCTTCGTGGATGCGACCTTGTCAAAATCAAGATCGGCGATGCTCGCGGCCCAAGGAACGGCTGTCGCTGCTGTTCACGCAGAAGCTGAGCAACGAGAGCCTAGCGACGCTGACAGATTTCTTCGGCGCGGACGCGTTGGTCGATATCGGTGGTCAGCTCTGATCGCCGAACGTATCGGCGACAACGTCAAATAGCCCAGTGACCGGGCTATTGCACTTTACGACTTAGGAAGGAATAGTTACGACCTTGGGAGGCGATTCTCGCGAGTATTTCCATATATTCGGGCCATTTTAGATTATTCGTATGTCCTGGCGGATAGTCGTTGCGGTTTCTTGTTGGCCGATCATCTTCTGAAGGCACCGCTCTCTGCGGCGCTGGCCACAGGACGGGGTCGTCTGCCCTGTGGGAGGGAAGGAATGGAAGAAGGGTTGAACCTGCGCGCCGTGATCGGCGCGCACCGGCGAACGGTGCTGCTGCTGGTCGCGGTGCTGCTGGGCTTGGCGATCGGGCTGCGCTTCTTCGTCTTTGTCGAAAAGGTCGGCGGCAAGGTCAATTATGACTCGCTGATCCGCAGCTCGCTCGACGGGCTCTTGTCGACGATCCTGGTTTCGGCGGTGATTGGCACCTTCTTCTGGTGGGTGAGCGCACCCAGCAACGGCCAGCGTACTCCGGTGATTGGCGAACTGTTTCCCGACCTAATCTCCAACCGCCTCGAGCGCGCCGCGCTCACTGCCGACGAATGGGACTATGTCGGCCATACCGGCCGCTATGTCCGCTCGCGCATCCTGCCGATCCTCGGTACCCGCTCGAAGCGCGGTGCGGTCACGGTCAAGGTCCGCTTCGTCATCATCGACCCGACCAATGTCCCGCTCTGCGCCGAATATGCCGACTATCGCGGCAAGTCGCGCAGCTCGCCCTTCTCGCCTCGGGTGTGGGATACTGGCGGCATCCAAACCGAATTGTTGACCACGATCATCTGCCTGATCCAGGCCAAGGCGCGCTTCCCGATGCTTGAGGTCAAGCTCGGGCTCGCGCCCTCGTTCAGCCTGTGGCGCTTCGACCGCTCGAACCACATGGTCGTGGTGACCCAGGAGGATCCCCAGCAGCCTGCCTATCGCTACGAGGAGGGGTCGCGCTTTTTCAACTATCACCGCCAAGAATGCGAACTGGCCTGGAGCCTTGCGCGCCGCATCGAGGTTACCGCACCGCAGGCCGAGCAATTGAGCGAAGCGCAGATCGGCGATATTTTGCAGCGCTTGCTCGGTCGCACCGCCGCGCGTCAGCTCGCACCCTTCCTCCCCGCCGCCTATGACGCCGCCAAGGCGCCGGCGAGCCCCTATGCTTGACGCCGACGCCGCGCTCCGCTGCGCGTTCGACGAAGCGATCGGGGTGCTTGAGGCGACAAGGCTCGCGATGCTGCATCCGCTCGGGTTCCTGATCCTCGCGCAAACCCCCAGTCCGGCCGGCGGCTATTCGCGGCTGCACCTTTGGGAGCGCGAGCGGCTGCGCCCGGAAATCCCGCACAGCCATAGCGGCGACCTTCGCTCGACCATTCTGGGGGGCGCGCTCGCCAATACCCTGTGGCGCCCGGCCGGGGCCAGCGGCACGCCCGTGGCGATTGTCGCGGTGCGCAAAGATGCGCGGAGCGTCCGGCGCTATTTCCCGATGGGGCCGAGCGCGTTCGAGGCGGAGGCGCCCGAGACCCATCTTGCAGGTCAGAGCTATTTCATCGCGGCGGGAGCCTTCCATTCGAGCGAATGCTTGTCCGACATCGCTGTGACTCTGGTCCGTCGCTCGCCGAGCCTCGAGGCGCCCGCGCAAATCGCCATCACCGAGGATCTGTCGCTCGACCGCCGGCGGAGGATCGCGGTGCCCTCGGCATTGCGCGATGCGTCGATCGCGTTGCTGCATGCCGAACGCGCACGGCTTCGTCTCAACTATCCGGCGGCGAGATGCGGCGATCAGTGTAAACCCTGAGCGCCGGTATGCCACCGGGCTGCAGCGCAGGATTAGACACTTGTCTGTTGATCGGGGCCTAGGGCGAGAAGGAAGCTCTCGACTAAACGTTCGCAGCTGGGTCTTAGCGGCTGCAGATGGGGTCCGAAGGGCCGACCGCTTTTCCTGCTTGGGAAACTGAAGCTGACATTCCGCTAGCGGCCCAGAACTCGCCGCGAAGGAATGCCTGCGATTCGTAGGCCGATATCATGATCCGCCGGTCGGAGGACGATACAGAACCTAACTCCCCCGGATCGAATACAGGATCGCGTTGCTGATCGCATAGACCGCGCCGTCCGCGCCCACCAATGTCGGCGTGTACGCCTGCCCCAGCCCCGAGTTGAGGCGGACGTTCTGGGTGAGGGTGTTGGTCGTCAGGTCCCAGCGGTAGAGCACGCCGTCCTCGTTGTTGGCGAGGATCGAGCCCCGCGCCGGGTCGGCAGCCATGGTGTTGATGCACCATTCGCGGCGCGAATCGGGGGAGACCCAGTCGGGGGTGGGGCCGAGGATCGTCAGGACCTCGCGCATCACCTGCACCGAGGGCAGGATGAAATCGGCCTGGCTCGCCTTGGGATCGAGCACGGCGAGGCGATTGAGCCCGTCGCCCGAGCCTGCGCCGTAATAATTGTTGTATTTCTGCGCGAGCAGATAGGTCGAGCCGCCGGTGTAGGAGGGGACCATCGCGGCGGGGATGATGCTGGGCGAGACGTCCCAGCCGAAGCTGCCGGGCACGCCGGCGGCGTTGAGCAGGGCATCGAACTGGAGCAGCCAGCCGCGCGCATTGTGCGTGCCGTTCTGCGCCTCGAGCACGCCGTAGAAGACGCGGCCGTCGGGGGCGACCACGGGCGACGAGGTGGCGTCGTCGCTGACGCGCGCGGGGGCGTGAAGATTGGGGTCGATGAGCGCGACGCGGGCGCGGGTGGCGAGCGTGGTGCTGTCGAGCGCGAGGAGATAGCCGGTCTGGATCACGCCGGGGGCCGCGGCGGTGTTGACCGCGATATAGACCGTGTTGCCGTCGGGCGAGAGCGCGGGGGCGCAGTTCATCGCGGGCTTTGCGATGCCGGCGACGTTGGCCGCGGTGGCGGCGCTGACCCAGGTTCCGGTGCCGTCAGGCGCGACGCGGGCGATGCCGCCGACCAGCCCCGCCGGGTTGGCCCCGGTCACCTGGAAGCCGAAAAAGATGTTGCCCGCGGCATCGGCAGTGAGCGGCGTGTTGATGAACACGCGCGCGTCGAACGTGGCGACGTTGGCGTTGTAGGTGGCGGCGCCGTAAAAGACGTGGGTGGCGAGCGTGGCGGTGGCGGCGTCGGCATCGTCGCGGACGGTGAGCTTGCCGCCCGAGCCGGGGGCATAGACGCGGCCCTGCGCGGTGAGCAGCACGTTGAACGGCGGCAGCCAGTTGTGCGGGGGCGTGACATAGTCGCTGAGCACGGTCCAGAGCAGCGCGCCGGTGGCGCCCGCGCGGCCCTCGATACGGTAGCCGCCATTGGCGAGCGTCTTGACCGGGATCACCACGGTGTTGCGCGTGGTCACCGCGGGCGAGCCGTAATGCGTGAGGAGCCCGCCGGACTGGGTGTATTGCGGGGCGAGGTCGACCGGGGAGGACCAGGCGATGCGCACAAGATCCTGCGACGCGGCGGCGCTGACCCCGGTGTGCTGCGCGTCGCGGCCATAGCCGAACCAGGCGGGGCCGACGGCGGGGGTGGGCGTCGGGGTGGTCGTGGGACTGGGCGAGGGGCTGGGGCCCGGCGTGGGCGTGGGCGCGGGCGATCCGCCGCCGCCGCCCCCGCCGCTGCTGCATGCGGCGAGGACCGCGGAGGAGGAGAGCATCGCGAGCGCGGTGCGGCGCGAGACGGTGCCGGAGGGAAGCGGCGCGGGGGCGGGAGGGCGGCTCATGGCGGCAGCATATCCTTCCATTCGAGGAAGTTAATCCCCTTGTGCAGCGAACCGCCTCCTTCGCGCTGCGGGCGGCGCATCGCTAGAGATCGGGGAGCGCCTGCCCGCCCTCGCCCCAGCCCTGCAGCGCGCGGCTGGCGGCGCGTTCGTTGAGCTCGTCGGCGTCGCGGATCGTCCAGCGCTTCGGCGTGTCGATATCGCGCAGCTCGGTCCAGGTGACGGGGGCGGCGACGGGGGCGTGCTCGCGCGCGCGGGCGACATAAGGGAGCACCGCGGTGGCGCCGCGCTGGTTGCGCAGATAGTCGATGAAGATCTTGCCGACGCGATTGGCCTTCTTGAGGTTGGCGGTGAAGCGATCGGGCTCGGCCTGCGCCAGCGCGCGGGCGAAGCGCTCGCAGAAGCTCCTGGCCTCGGGCCATTCGGCGCGGGGGACGAGCGGGACGACGACGTGGACGCCCTTGCCGCCCGAGAGAAGCGGCCAGCTGGTGAGGCCGATGTCCGCGAGGTGGCCCTTCAGGTCGAACGCGGCCTTCTTGACGTTCTCGAAATCGAGTCCCTCGTCGGGATCGAGATCGAAGACGAGGCGATCGGGCTTCTCGATGTCGGCGACGAGGCTGCCCCAGCCGTGGAACTCGATCGTGCCCATCTGGACGCAGGTGAGCACGCCATCCACGTCGTCGACATAGAGATAAGGCTGCGAGGTGCCGTTCTTCTCGCGCACTTCGACATGCTTGACGTGATCGCCGAAGCTGCCCGCGTCGTGCTTCTGGAAAAAGCAGTGCTTGGCCCGGCCCTGCGGGCAGCGGACGAGGCTGATCGGGCGATTGGCGACCCAGCGCAACAGATTGGGCGCGACCGCAGCGTAATAATCGGCGAGCATGCCCTTGGTGAGGCCCTCGCCGGGGAAGATCACGCGGTCGCGGTTGCTGATCTTGATGGTGCTGCCTTTGGCTTCGGGAAGCTCTGCGGGCTTCTCCGCCACCACGTCCTTCGGCTTCTTGTCCTCGCGGAGCGCAATGAAGCTGCCGTGGCGGACGACATTCTCGGCTGTGAATTCGGTGAAGGCGACCTCCGCCACGAGCTTCGGCTCGATCCAGTGCGCGCCGCGCGCCTCGGGGCGCGGGACTTTGGCGGCGGGCTTGTCGGCCGGGATCTTGTCGAACCGCTCGCGCAAGTCGAACAAGGTCTGCTGGTTGAAGCCGGTCCCGACCTTGCCGGCATAGACGAGCCCGTCCTCGCCATTGACCGCGAGGAGCAGCGAGCGGAAGCCGCGGCCCCTCGCGCTCGACGCGGTCCAGCCGATGATGACGAATTCCTGGCGGCGGATGCACTTGACCTTGAGCCAGGACTTGGTGCGCGTGCCGCGATAGGGCGCGTCGGCGCGCTTGGCGACGATGCCCTCATAACCTTCCTTGCACATCGTATCGAACAGCTTCTCGCCGTTGCCGACGATATGCTCGGAGAAGCGGATGCGATCGTCGTCGACCCCCTCGAGCAGGATGCGGAGGCGCTCCTTGCGCTGGATCTGCTGGAGCTTCGCGAGATCCTCGCCATCCTGCTCGAGCAAGTCGAACGCGAAGAGCGTCAGCCCGTTTCCGCCCGCCGAGATCGCTTCCTGAAGCGTCGAGAAATCGGGCTTGCCGTCGCGAAAGGCGACGATCTCGCCATCGAGCAGGGCCGGGCCGGGAATCGCCTTCGCGGCTTCGGCGATGCCGGGGAACTTGTCGGTCCAGTCGAGCCCGCTGCGCGTGTAGATGCGCGGGCCCTTTGCGCCGATGCTGAGCAACGCGCGATAGCCGTCGTACTTGACTTCGTGGATCCAGTCGTTGCCCGCGGGGACGCTGTCGACGAGCGTGGCGAGCTGGGGTTCGCGGAAGGCCGGCTGCTTGCCGCTCGCCTTGCGCGCGCCCTTGCCCTTTTGCGGGACCGGCACGACAACGCCGTTCCTGACGGGCGCGCCCTTGCCCGCGCGGCGCCACGTCGGGAGCTCGGGCGCCTTCTTGCCCTCGGCGATCTCCTGCATGTTGCGGCCGGTCTTGATGCTGGTGAGGCCGGTCTCGACGAGGAAATCGGTCGCGCCGGCATATTCGTCGTCGAGCTTCCTGAGCAACCAGTTCTCGTTTCGCTCCTTGCCGCGCGGCTTGAGGCGGATGAGCAGCCATTCGCCCTTCATCCGGTGGCCGTCGAGGCGGAAGTGGAGATGGCCCTTTTCGAGGTCCTTTGCCGACTTGCCTTCGACCGGCTCCCATGCGCCGTCGTCCCACAGCATCACCGTGCCGCCGCCATATTGGCCCTTGGGGATCGTGCCTTCGAAATCGGCATAGGAGAGCGGATGATCCTCGGTGCGCACCGCGAGGCGCTTCTCGTCGGGATCGAGGCTGGGGCCGCGAGTGACCGCCCAGCTCTTGAGCACGCCGTCGACTTCGAGGCGGAAGTCCCAGTGGAGCCGCGTGGCATCGTGCTTCTGGACCATGAAGCGATTGCCGCGGCCGGGAGCGATCTTGCCCTCGGGCTCCTCGGTCAGCGCGAAATCGCGCTTGGCGTTGTATTTGGCGAGGGGATCGGACTTCATCCTCCCCTCCCGCTTGCGGGAGGGGTCGGATGGCTTGTCCGCGAGCCGCATCCGAGAGGGACAGGCCCTCCCCCAACCCCTCCCGCGAGCGGGAGGGGCACTTGCAAGGCCTTCATGCGCGCTTCCTCGCTGCCGCCTTCCTCGGCGCGGCCTTGACCGGCTTGGTCTTCACCGCGCTGCTCGATTTCGCCGTGGGCTTTTCGAGCGATTTCTTGAGCGCCGCCATCAGATCGACGACGTTCGAGCCGCGGCCGCCGCCTTCGTCGTCCTTCTCCTCGATGATCTTGCGGCCCTTCGACTTCTTCTTGCGCTCGATCAGGTCCTTCAAGGCATCGACGTAGCGGTCGTGGAATTCCTTGGGATCGAACTTGGCGACCTTCTTCTCGATCAGCGTCTCCGCCAGACCGAGCAATTCGGGATCGGGCGCGCTGTCCGGGATGTCGCGGAAATAGCCCTGCGCCTTGTTGACTTCGTCGGCGTAGCGGAGCGTCTCGAGCACCATGCCCCGGCCGCACGGCTTCAGGCTCACGACATACTCGCGGCCGCGCAGCGCCAGCTGGCCCAAGCCCACCTTGCGGGTGCGCTTGAGCGCCTCGCGGAGCACGATGAACGCCTCCTCGGCGAGATCGTCCGCCGGCACGACGAAATAGGGGCGCTCGTAATAGAGCACGTCGATCTCGTCCTGATCGACGAATTGCGTCAGCTCGAGCGTCTTCTTCGATTCGAGCTTCACCGCGTCGATCTCGTCCTGCTCGAGCAGGACGTACTCGCCCTTCTCATATTCGAAGCCCTTGACGATCTCCTCGGGATCGACCGGGCCGACGCCGGGGGCGACCTTCTCGTACTTGATACGCTTGCCCGAAGGCTCGTGGATCTGGTGGAAGCTGATTTGCGCGCCCGATTTGGTCGCGGTGTAGATCTCGACCGGAATCGAGACCAGCGCCAGCCTGATCTGTCCCTGCCAATAGGCCCGTGCGGCCATTGCGCCTGCTCCCTCGTTGCGAAACCGATTCAATGTGCAAGCGAAGGAGTCGTTCCTCGACACTCTTTTGGAGGCGGCGTAGAGGCGCGGAGATGGCCACCGATCCGTTTCAGCTGTTCAACGACTGGTTCGCCGAAGCGCAGGCGAGCGAGCCCAACGATCCCAATGCAATGACGCTGGCGACGGTGAGCGCCGACGGCCAGCCTTCGGCGCGGATGGTGCTGCTGAAGGGGCACGGACCCGGGGGCTTCGTCTTCTACACCAATCGCGAGAGCCGCAAGGCGGGCGAACTCGGCGCGGGCGCGAAGGCGGCGCTGCTGTTCCACTGGAAGTCGCTCAGGCGGCAAATCCGGATCGAAGGCGCGGTCGAGCGAGTCGCCGACGCCGTGAGCGACGCCTATTTCGCATCGCGCAGCCGCGATTCGCAGCTTGGGGCCTGGGCTTCGGACCAGTCGCGCCCGCTCGATGCGCGCGCGACCTTCGAGGCGCGCTACGACGCGATGCGCGCGCGCTTCGCGGGGCAGGACGTGCCGCGGCCGCCGCATTGGGGCGGGTATCGAGTCGTGCCGACACAAATCGAATTCTGGCAGGACCGCGCGCACCGGCTCCACGAGCGGCAGCTGTTCGTGCGCGCGGGCGAAGGCTGGAGCGAAGGATTGCTGTACCCGTGACCAACCTCGCGCGCCGCGCCGCGCTGGCGAGCGTCGCCGCGGCGCTTCTGCTCGGCGGCCTCAAGGCATGGGCGGCATGGCGGACCGGATCGGTCGCGGTGCTCGCGAGCCTCGCCGATTCGCTGCTCGATCTCGTCGCTTCGCTGGTGACGCTGGGCGGGGTGCATTGGGCCGCGCAGCCGGCGGACGCGGAGCATCGCTTCGGGCACGGCAAGGCCGAGGCGCTCGCGGCATTGTTCCAGGTGGTGGTGATCGCCGTATCGGGGCTGGCGATCCTCGTGCGCGCGTTCGAGCGTCTTCAGGCGGGGGCGGGCAGCGCCGCGCCCGAATCGGGGATCGCCGTGTCGCTGGTGGCGATGGCAGTGACGCTCGCGCTGACGCGCTATCAGGCGCATGTGATCGCGAAGACCAATTCGGTGGCGATCGGGACCGACCGTATCCATTACACGTCGGACCTTCTGCTCAACGCCTCGGTGATCCTCGCGCTCGTGCTGGAGAGCTATGCGGGCCTGCGCGGGGCGGACGCGCTGTTCGGGATCGCGATCGCTTTCTGGCTGCTGTTCGGCGCATGGCGCGCGAGCGAGACGGCGATCGACCAGTTGATGGACAAGGAATGGCCCGAGGAGAAGCGCCGCCGCTTCGTCGAGGTCGCCGCGGGGCATCCCGAATTGAAGAGCCTGCACGATCTGCGCACGCGGTGCAGCGGGATGCGCGACTTCGTCCAGTTCCACATCGCGATGGACCCGGGGATGACGATCGCCGAGGCGCATCATGTCGTGGAAGCGCTCGAGGCGCGGCTGGGGGCCGAGTTTCCGGGCACCGAGATCCTGATCCATGTCGACCCCGAGGGCCATGTCGACGAGCCCGACAATCCGATGGCCGAAACCGATTTGCTCAAGGAGCAGGAATGATGCAGCTGCCGTTCGCCCAGATCGACGCGTTCGCCGACCGGCCCTTCACCGGCAATCCGGCGGCGGTGATGCCGCTCGACGCCTGGCTTGCGGACGAGATGCTCCAGGCGATCGCCGAGGAGAACAACCTCGCCGAGACTGCCTTCTTCCTCCCCGATGCGAGCGGGGAAGCCGATTTCGAGCTGCGCTGGTTCACGCCTGCGGTGGAGGTGGCGCTGTGCGGGCATGCGACGCTGGCGAGCGGGCATTTCGTGCTGCGCGCCGATCCGGGGCGCGGCCGCGTCACCTTCCGGACACGCAAGGCGGGCGTGCTCGAAGTGCGCCGCGACGGCGACGGCTATGCGATGGCGCTGCCCGCCTATCCGCCCGAGCCGACGGAAGTGCCGGGGTTGCTCGAAGCGCTGGGCGTGAAGGGCGAAGTGATGCGGCATGCGGGGGGCTATGACCTCGTGGTGCTGGAGAGCGCCGAGGCCGTGCTGGCGGTGCAGCCCGATTTCCGCGCGCTCGCCGCGATCGGCGACACGCTCAACATCGTCACCGCGCCCGGACGTGAGACCGACGTGATCAGCCGCGTATTCGCCCCCGCCGCGGGGATCGACGAGGACCCGGTGACCGGATCGGCGCATTCGGTGCTGACGCCCTATTGGGCGAAGCGGCTGGGGCGCGAGACGTTCAGCGCTTTCCAGGCGTCGCGGCGCGGCGGGCATGTCGCGTGCGGGCTCGCGGGGGACCAAGCGATCCTCGGCGGCAAGTGCGTGACGGTGATCGAGGGGGTTTTCAGCCTTTAGCCGTCATCCCGGCGAACGCCGGGATCCAGAGTCGCGGGCGACGCGGCAGAGAAACTCTGGGCCCCGGCTTTCGCCGGGGTGAC
>JAEWCK010000257.1 GCA_023390675.1 Pseudomonadota bacterium | reverse complement strand
GGGTGGGGGGGTGTCGAGGGGGGCGATGGTTGGAGGGCGGCGGCTACGCGCCCTAAATCCAGTCGTTCAGCCTAAGCAGGCTCGGATCTTGAAACCTGCCGTTCGCATTTTTGCTACGAGCAAGAGTTGGATCACCCAAAATCGAGGATTTTGCTAGATGCCGATTAGCACTGGCTGCCGACTGCGGAAGCTCGGGCGTGAGCGACAGCCCGACGCTCCCATCGACTGAGCTGGGAGCCTGTCTCCAGCGTCAGCCAATGCCGAGCTTGCGGCCGATATGCCCGACCAAGGCGTGACGATGCGGTTGGCTCTCGACGATAAAATGCACTCGCCCCTCAATGGGCGCGAGATCGGTGTGGTCGCTGAAGGTGCGCTCGACGCCACCGGCATCGTTGAACCTGACAAGATGCATACGCCGGCGGCTTTCTGGCCTGACGTTGAAGGGAAACATCGGATGCGCCGTCTGCGCGACGCGCCACGTGGCGATCGCTTGGTCGAGCCCCGACAGCTTGATCCAGACTTGATCGAGCAACGGGTCGCCGGCGAGGATTCCTTCGATTTGCGCGCGCGTCCTCGGAATGAATTCAAGATTGGGCAAGAGCTCGGCCCGATGCGCCCAGAGATCGGCGCCATTATGGATCGGTGGCCGCAGATCGTCGCGCAGGCCGGCTTCGTGCGCTGCGACGTCGTCGGCGGCACTCGCATTGCGTGCGACAACCGAGGATTCGGCAATGTCGCCATTGGCATCGAGTTCGAGCAGATCGAGCGCCAGTTCGCGAGACTGCCAGAGCGCGTCGGAGGCAAGGCTGATGCCGAGACCTTTGAGCAGATGGGCAAGGCCAAGCGCCTTGGCTGGGCTACCGGCCGAGATTGGAGCAGCGGCCGGCATCCTGTATTCGAAGCCCTCAGGGTCCGGACCATCGGCCTCCGCCAGCACCCGACTGAGCGGCGCGCGATTGTTGAGTGTCTTTAGATACTGGCTTTCTTCGACGCATTCTCCATCGTTGCGGATCGTTGCGATCGTAAGGCCGGGACCGAGCACCAGTTCGTTGAGCGGCTGATCGCAATTCAAGATCAGACGATCGTCTATGCCACGCGCTGCGCGGATCGTTTTGATCATCCCTTTGAGATAGGCAATCGATTCTGCACGCGGCACGCCGGCGACCGGCGCTGACAGGTCATTGAGGAAGAGCTGGAGCGGCATTGGGCTTAATCGAGTAACCGGTCCAGGCTCTTCTCCCATTGGTCGAAGAAGCCGGCGGGCCAGTAGGATAACCGGCCCTCCGAACTTAACGCGGGGGTTTCGTAGCTGCTCGCTTCGCCGGGCTTGCGCGCGAAGAAATGCAGCTTGGCTTGGCGCGGCGCGAGCAAACCCTCCTTCACAGCGAGGCGAACGCCGTTGAGCACGTGGTCGCTATGGCTTTCGATAATCACCTGCACGTTGTTGGCCGCCGTTAGCGCAAGCAATCGTCCGATCGACGCCTGTCCACGCGGATGGAGCTGCGCCTCAGGATTTTCGACGACCAGCAGCGTATTGGGCGTTGCGGCGAGGCAGGCGACGACGACGGGAAGCGCATGGGTGAGACCAAAACCCACATTGGTCGGGCGCAGCGGCTCGCCGTACGCGGCACCCTCGCCTTTGTAGGAGAAAACCAGACGAACGAGATCGGTCATCGGGACCGGGACCGGTTCGACCCGGACGCCTGGACTGAATTCTTGCATCCAGGCATTGACCTGCGCAATGAGGCTGCCTGCGCGCTGCTCGTGGGGCGACCGGACGATCTCCGCAGTGGTGATCTGCTCGCCGAACTCGAGCAGGAAGTGCGCGGTATATTCGCCTTTGGGTCCAAGAAACCGGTGCTGCCGAACCGCGTTCTGCGATTTCGGCGAAGTCACTGACGGGGTGATCCGGTCAGCCCGCAGGAACTGAAAGCCTTGAGCGAACACGTCGAGCAGCGGAAGTTCGCCTGGAGCTGGCTTTGCCGAGCAGGTGAGCACGTCGGCATCGGGATCGGCCGCTGCCTGCCAGCGGTAGGAGACGGACTGACCCTGCCTTGTCTCGCCGAGCGAGATTGCAATCTCGGCGGCGTCGAAGCCTTGGTACAGGACGTCGCGGCCGGTGCCGATGTCGACCAGCTCGCCATTGAGCGCGAGATCGCCATTGAGCAGAAAACTCCCGTCGAACGATTGGCGCAGCACGCCTATCGCCTGTAGGACGGTGCTCTTGCCGCTGCCGTTGAGTCCTGACAGGAGAGTTAAGTTGCCGAGGCTTAGTTCGATGTCGTCGAACGCCTTAAAGTTTTCGAGACCGATATAGTCAAGCATCAGCGAGAACCCCGGTGATCAGCTCGCTGATTGCGGAAAAGCGCCGGTTGACCTTTCGGATATCGCCCGTGCCTTGCGAGATCGCGCTCTCGAAGGAGCGATCATGGCAGAGCGCTATGAAGCCCTCCCGAAGCACCTCGGCGCGCTGGCCGAGGATCGCGAGCTGCGCGTGAGTGAGCCGCGCCAGATTAACCGAGAGCGCTTCGAAGATCGCTTTGTTGATCGGCAGCCGGCCGGCCTCCTTGTCGAACCGTTTACGGAACGCGTCGCGGCCGAAAATTTTATAGGCGTTCTCCATCGCGCTGACGAAGTTGAACCGCATGACCGCGAGTTCATTGTCGTCGGTTTCGTTGATCGTCTTCATCGCCGTGATCAGGAAGCCGTCCATGTCCGGTTGTTTGTAGCTTTCCAATCCGAGTAGGTAGAAGGCGGCGAAGCGTAGCACGAGTTCGCGATCGTCCATGCGAATGGGCTGAACGCTACCGTCGGTAGCGCGGATGAACGAGGGCAGGCTTGCCCAGGTCTCCAGAAGGTCGCGCGCCTTGCCGGGGGTGATGGCGTGCCGCAGTTCCTGCGCGGACAGCGCCATACCGCCGGTGTTGATCCGGGCGAAGATGTTAAATTTGACTTCGGGTGGCGTGCCCTTGCGGATCAAGTGGATGATCAGCTCGGTTTCACGGAGCCGCATCTTGAGGCGCGAACTGAGCCCCTCGAAGTCCTTGCCCTCATAATCGTGGAGGTATTCGAGCCCAGTAAGGGTGAGTGGTTGACCCCCGATGATCTGTGGCTTGATGAAGCGAGCAATCGTAGAGAGCCGCTGAATCCCGTCGACGATTTCCCAACGTTCGTCTTCGTCCTCGGCAGCGTACAGGACTGGCAAAGGGATTCGAAGCAACAATGACTCGATCAAGCGGCTTTGGCGCCGCGCGTCCCACACGCCCCAGCGTCGCTGGAAGTCAGGCTGGAGATCGATCATCTCTGATTCGGTGCGAGACAAAAGAAGGTCGACCGTCATCGACCGTGTGACGACGTCGATATCGTCCGGATCGAACGGTTCGGCGATCTTTTCTCCTTCGTCCGAAGATGATTGTTCGACTTCAACGCCAGTAGCGTGACCCAACATATCAAGTTGCTCGACGATCGCCGACGCTCCCTCCATCATTCGATCCCAAACCCTCTCAAGCTCCGGTCGGGCTCACCATATGCGATCACGAGAGAAAGGGCTACGCGGCGCATAAACGGCCGCTATTCGGCTTTGGCGCTCTAGAAGCAGTCCGCCTTCAAACGGCCCAAAACCAGTCCCCCTCACACCCCCAGCAGCCACATCGCCACAGCCCCCGCAGCCCCCGCCAGCAGCGCCACCGCTACGTACCGCCAGCCCCCGCCCACCCGGACGATCTCCACCTCGCGCAGCGGCGGGGCGGGGGGCGCGCCGCCGGGGGCGGGGTAGCGGCGTTCGATGTTGCGGATCAGATCGGGGAGGCGGGCAAGGGTGCGCAGGTCCTCGATCAGGCGGTCGGCGATCCTCGCTTCGGGGCCGAGCTCGGTCCTGATCCATTCGCGGACGAAGGGGGCCGAGGTCTCCCACAGGTTGATGTCGGGATCGAGCGTGCGCGCGACGCCTTCGACCACCACCATCGTCTTCTGGAGGAGGAGGAGGTGCGGCTGGGTCTGCATGTCGAAGTCGCGGGTGATCGAGAACAGCCCGTCGAGCATCGCGCCCATCGACATGTCCTTGACCGCGAGCCCGCGCATCGGCTCGCCGACCGCGCGGAGGGCAGTGGCGAACTCGGCGACATTGTGGTGGGCGGGGACGTAGCCTGCCTCGAAATGGATTTCGGCGACGCGCCTGTAGTCGCCGGTGATCAGGCCGTAGAGGATCTCGGCGAGCCAGACGCGGGCGCGGCGATCGATCCGGCCCATGATGCCGAAGTCGATCGCGGCGATGCGGCCGTCGGGGAGCGCGAAGAGGTTCCCCTGGTGCATGTCGGCGTGGAAGAAGCCCTCGGCGATCGCCTGGCGGAGGAAGGCGCGGATCAGCTTCTCGGCGAGCGCGTGGGTGTCGTGCCCGGCGGCGACGAGCGCGGCGCGGTCCGAGAGCTTGATCCCGTCGATCCATTCGAGGGTGAGCACCTTGCCGGTGGTGCGCTGCCAGTCGATCGCGGGGACCATGAAATCGGGCTCGGCGGTCATGCCCTCGGCGAGCTCGGAGGCGGAGGCGGCCTCGCGGCGCAGGTCGAGCTCGCGCGCGGTCCAGCGCTTGAAGCTTTCGATGACGAGGCGGGGGCGCAGCCGCGCGGGCTCGCCGCCCATCGCCTCGACTTGCGCGGCGGCCCATTCATAGGTGTCGATCGCGCGGGCGAACTCGGCCTCGATGCCGGGGCGGAGCACCTTGATCGCGACGCGGGCGCCTTCGGTGGTGATCGCGCGGTGGACCTGCGCGATCGAGGCGGCGCCGACGGGCTTCTCCTCGATCTCGGCGAACATGCTGTCGAGCGGGCGGCCGAGCGTGGCGCGCATCCGCTCGGCGATCACCGCATAGGGGACCGGGGGGAGCGCGTCCTGGAGGCGGAGCAGGTCGCGCGCGGCTTCCTCGCCGACGAGATCGGGGCGCGTGGCGAGCGTCTGGCCGAGCTTGATCGCGGCGGGGCCGATCTCCTGGAAGGCGTCGGCATAGCGCGGGACCTGCGGCACGCGCGCGCCGAAGCGGGCGATGCGGGCGAGGCGGCGGACGGGGCGCGGGGTGTTGGGATCGCGCTCGATGCCGCGCAGCGCCCCGTGGCGCGCGAGGATGCGGCCCCATTTGAGCAGGCGGAAGAGGTGGATTGCGGGGGCGGTCATGATTTCCTGATCTGGACCCCGGCCTGCGCCGGGGCGCGACCATGCTGGCGCATGCTCACGTCTTCCAGCCGCTGTGGATCGCGACGAGGCCGCCGAGCAGGGGCTCGACGCGCGTCTGGGCGAAGCCGGCTTCGGCGATCATGGCCTTGAAGGTGGGCATGTCCGGGAAGCGACGGATCGATTCGATGAGGTAGCGGTAGCTGTCCTCGTCGTTCGCGAGCAGCTTGCCGAGCTTGGGCACGAGGTGATGCGAATAGGCGTCGTAGACCTGCGCGAAGCCGGGCCAGAGCGTGGTCGAGAATTCGAGGCAGTAGAAGCGGCCGCCGCGCTTCAAGACGCGGTGTGCTTCGCGCAGCGCCGCGGGGATGTCGGTGACGTTCCGGATGCCGAACGCGATCGTGTAGGCGTCCAAGAAGCGGTCGGGCCATTGCAGGCGCTCGGCATTGGCTTCGGACCAGACGAGGTTGTCGATGCCGCGCTCGGCGGCGCGCTCGACGCCGACCGCGAGCATCTCGGGATTGATGTCGGCGACGGTGACGGCAGCGCCCGATTCGGCGAGGCGGAAGGCGATGTCGCCGGTGCCGCCGGCCATGTCGAGGATCGCCTCGCCCGCGCGCGGCTTCACGCGGCGGACGAAACGGTCCTTCCACAGGCGGTGCATGCCCCCCGACATCGCGTCGTTCATCAGATCGTATTTCGCGGCGACGCTCGAGAAGACCTCGCCGACGCGGCGCGTCTTCTCTGTGGGGGCGACGTCTTCATAGCCGAAGGAGACGGTGTCAGGCATGACCGAGCGCTCTAGGGTCCGTATTCAGTTCCGGCAATGG
>JAEWCK010000153.1 GCA_023390675.1 Pseudomonadota bacterium | reverse complement strand
CTGCTCAGCATGTTGCGCGACGATCCTGCACGGGCGAGCCTGATCGCGGCGGCCGATGCGAGGCCATAAGCGATGAGCAGCCCGCCGAGCAGATAGACTTCTTTTTCGAGGCTGGCCGCGGTCACCGCCCAGATCACGACGGCACCGGCGAAGATCCAGATCCCGCTCGATCCGTAGTTGCGCGCGGCGAGCACCTGCGCCGTGTGGGCTTCTTCCTCGGCCGCAGCGCCTTCGAACGCCGCCATCTCCTCGGGGCTGTATTCGCGCGTCGAGATCACCGTCCACAGCACTGCGAGGAACAGCGCCGCGCCGCCGAACCAGAAGGCGTAGCGCACCGTGTCCGGGATGCCCCCGCCCGCGGCTTCGTTCGAGACGCCGAGATGCTCGAGCGCCCAAGGGAAGATCGAGCCGACCACTGCGCCCGCGCCGATAAAGGCCGTCTGCACCGCATAGCCCGCGGCGTGCTGGTCCTTCCTGAGCATGTCGCCGACGAACGCACGGAAGGGCTCCATCGAAATGTTGAGCGAAGCGTCGAGCGCCCAGAGCAGCACCGCGGCGAAGAGCAGGTATGGCGCAAGCGGCATCGCGAGCAGCGATAGCGCGGCGAGGATCGCCCCGGCGACGAAATAGGGCCGTCGCCGCCCGAGCCGCCCGAGCCAGGTGCGGTCGCTCATATGCCCGATCACCGGCTGGACGAGCAGCCCGGTGAGCGGGGCGGCGACCCACAGCCACGAAAGATCGTCGATCTTCGCGCCGAAGGTCTGGAAGATCCGGCTCATATTGGCGTTCTGGAGCGCGAAGCCGATCTGGATGCCGAAGAATCCGAAGCTGATGTTCCAGAGACCGGCGAAGGACTGGCGCGGTTTTTCATTCATGGTGCGGCTCCGGAACGGCGGCGCCCGGCGCCGCTGAAGTTGGCGAAGTTGACACTACGTCCCCCCCTCTCTTCCCCTCCCCACGCCGGAATCACGCCGGCGGGAAGGGAAGAAAGCGGCAAGGCCATAAAGGAACGAAAGAAGAACAAATCCTGCGTTGCAATCATCTTTGCCCGGCGCCGCACGAGCGGCGCTGCACGAGCCGGGTGGGCAGTAGGGCGGAGCCGACCGGCTGCTCGCGGATGCGGCCGATCAGCGTCTCGACCAGCTTGCGCCCGGCGAGCCGCGGGTCCTGCATCACGGTAGTAAGCGGCGGATTGGCGATGCTCGCGGCGGGGATGTCGTCGAAGCCGACCACCGCGACATCGTCGGGCACCCGCATCCCGGCGGCCTGGAACGCGCGCATCGCCCCGATCGCGATGAGGTCGCTCGCAGTCACCACTGCGTCGAACTTCTCGCCGCTTGCCATCAAGGCGTGCGCGGCGGCCTCTCCCGCATCTTCGGTGGTGATCGCGTCGAACTGGAGGCCGGGGCGCGGGATGATCCCGCCGTCCTTCAACGCCGACAGATGCCCGCGATAGCGATCGTGGAACTCGGGATAGTGGCTCGAGGCATGGCCGAGGAATGCGATGTTGCGCCGGCCGAGCGCAAGCAGGTGGCGCGTCGCCTCCCTGCCGCCGCCGTGATTGTCGCAGCCGACGGTGAGCCCCGCCGCCTCGGACTGGACCGAGCCCCAGCGCACGAAGTGCGTGCCGGCATCCTCGAGCGCCTTGAGGCGCGATCGATAGAGCTCGTAATCGCCATAGCCGAGCAGGATGATCCCGTCGGCCTTGCGCGCGTCCTCATATTCGCTGTGCCAGTCGCTCGACATCTGCTGGAAGCTGATCAGCACGTCATGCCCGTGCTCGGCGGCGCTGCGGATGATCGAGCCGAGCATCGACAGGAAGAACGGGTTGATGAGCGAATCGTCGGAGGTCGGATCCTCGAAGAACAGCAAGGCCAGCGTCTGCGAATGGCGCGTGCGCAGGTTCGAGGCGGCCTTGTCGACCCTGTAGTTGAGCTGCTTGGCGATCGACTCGATGCGCAGGCGCGTCGCCGGATTGACGCCGAGCGCGCCGCGTAGCGCGCGCGAAACGGTCGGCTGCGACACGCCCGCGAGGTGCGCGATGTCGAACGACGTGGGCTTTCGCTGCATGGCCCCCAACTCCTCCCCATGCGCACGGCTGTAGATCGCCGCTTCGCATAATATGCGATGACAGCGCAGTTACAGGTCCGCGTCAACGTGCGCGGTGGTGCTTTGCGGCCACGGATGCCCTGCATAGCGACTGAATACGTATGTGGCGTGCTGGCCGCGCGGGGGCCTTTCGAGGGAATAAGCCTTCAGCAGCGCGCAAGTCCTGCGCGCGTTTTCGCGCCCCGAAGCAAAGGAGCCGGCCAGAAAAGGCCGGAGCGGCGGGGCGGGAAACCAGGGGAGAAGGACCTTGACCAGCAATTTCCGCGGCCGCCCGGCTGCTCGCATCGCGTTCGGCGTCAGCGGCCAGGCGCTCGCCGCCGCGCTCGCGCTCACCGCCTTCGCCGCGCCCGCGATGGCGCAGGACGCTAGCCCGGTCACCGGACAGGAAGGCCAGGCGACCGACGATCAGGACATCGTCGTCACCGGCTTCCGCGCCGCGCTGGAGACCGCCGTCGCCGAGAAGAAGAACCGCGACCAGGTGGTCGAATCGATCTCGGCCGAGGATATCGGCAAGCTGCCCGACGCCTCGATCGCCGAATCGATCGCGCGCCTGCCGGGGCTCACCTCGCAGCGCCTGTCGGGCCGGTCGAACCAGATCTCGATCCGCGGGTTCGCCCCCGATTTCTCGACCACCTTGCTCAACGGCCGCGAGCAGACCTCGACCGGCGACAACCGCGCCGTCGACTACGACCAGTATCCGTCCGAAATCATGAGCCAGGTGCTCGTCTACAAGACGGGCATGCCCTCGATCGTCGGGCAGGGGCTTTCGGGCACGGTCGACCTGCGCACGGTTCGCCCGCTCGATTACGGCAAGCGCGTGCTCTCGGTCGGCGGTCGCGGCAGCTGGGCCGATCTCGGCGCGCTGAACAGCGGCTCGAAGGAATATGGCTACCGGGTCAACGCGACCTATGTCGACCAGTTCTTCGACGACACGGTGGGCGTGGCGCTTTCGGCGGGCTATCTCGACGAGCCCTATCAGATCGAGGAATTCAACAGCTGGGGCTATGCCGACGGGCCGAACGGCACCAAGGTGATCGGCGGCTCCAAGTCGTACGTCACGTCGACCCAGCTCAAGCGGCTGGGCGTGATGGGCACGATCCAGTTCAAGCCTTCGCCCAACTTCACCGGCACGATCGACGCCTTCTATTCGAACTTCAAGGACGACCAGATCAAGCGCGGCATCGAGCTGCCGCTCGCCTGGGGCAACGCCACGCTCCAGCCCGGCTTCACGACGACCAATGGCGTGATCACCAAGGGCACCTTCACCGGCGTCGAGGGCGTCGTGCGCAACGACGGGTTCGAGCGCCACGCCAAGCTCTATTCGCTCGGCTGGAACGGCAAATATGAAGGCGACGACGGCTGGAACGCCATGCTCGACTTCAGCACGTCGAAGACCGATCGCAACGAGCTGATCCTCGAAAGCTATGCCGGCACCGCCTACGGCCCCGGCACCGGCGCGACCGACACGGTGGGCTTCACCACCAGCGAGACCGGCACCTTCTTCACGCACCAGCTCAACTATGCCGATCCCAAACTGATCCTGCTGACCGATCCGCAAGGCTGGGGCGGCGCGGGCAATCCGCCGCAGGTCGGCTATTACAACAATCGCATCGTCGAGGACGAGATCCACCAGTATCGCGGCGAGGTGGAGAAGGAGCTCAACAGCGCGATCACCTCGCTCAAGTTCGGCCTCAACTACACCAACCACACCAAGTCGCTGGTGCCCGACGAGTATCTGGTGCGGCTGCAGGGCAACGCCACTTCGGTGCCGCTTCCCGCCGCGCTGCGCAAGGATCCGACCGACCAGGCCTATCTCGGCCTCGGGCCGATCCTGAGCTACGATCCGCGCGACGTGCTCGCCGCGGGCAACATCTACACTTTGGTGTTCAACAACAGCCCGGACATCCCGGCCAAGGCCTATGACATCGAAGAGGATCTGATGACGATCTATCTTCAGGGCAATTTGAAGACCCAGATCGGCTCGGCCGAGTTGACCGGCAATTTCGGCGTCCAGGCGGTCACCACCGAGCAGAAGTCCTCGGGCCTCGTCTATCAGAGCGCCACGGGCACCTACAGCTTCCGCACGACCGGCGACGACTATTGGGACGTGATGCCGAGCATCAACCTGTCGCTGCGCTTCCCGGGCGATTTCGTGATCCGGGCCGCCGCGGCGCGGCAAGTGATGCGTCCGCGCATGGACGACATGCGCCAGTCGCTGAACTACGGCGTCAGCATCCAGAGCGGGCTGATCGAAGGCGGCGGCGGCAACCCGCTGCTGCGT
The DNA here is from genome assembly GCA_023390675.1 of Pseudomonadota bacterium. GTDB lineage: Bacteria > Pseudomonadota > Alphaproteobacteria > Sphingomonadales > Sphingomonadaceae > Sphingomonas. Next base: position 10,741 of record JAEWCK010000153.1, on the reverse strand, counting down.
CCGATCCGCGCGAACTCGGTGGATCTCAGCTTCGAGAAATATTTCGGGACCAAGGGCTATCTGGCCGTCCAGCTTTTCTACAAGGACCTGAAGAGCTTCATCTACAACGGGCCCATCTCGTTCAATTTCACCGGCTATCCGATCTCGCCCAACGGACCGCAGCCGATCTCGACGATCGGCATCCTGACGGCGCCGACCAACGCGGCGGGCGGCGACATCAAGGGCGTCGAGGCGGCGGGCACGCTGCCGCTCGGCGAGCTGGTCGGCGCGCTCGACGGCTTCGGACTGACCGGCGGCGTCTCGTACACCGACACCAAGGTGATCCCGGGCGCGGGGCTGCCGCCCGAGGACATCCCCGGCTATTCGAAGTGGGTCGCCAACGGCACTGCCTATTTCGAGAAATGGGGCTTCAATGCGCGCGGCAGCGTCCGCTACCGCTCGACGTTCGTCGGCGAGCTTTCGGGCTTCGGCGCGAACAAGGTGCGGCGCCGCGCGACCGACGAGACGATCGTCGACGCGCAGATCGGCTACGATTTCCGCGATGGCGCGCTCAAGGGCCTCTCGCTCTACGTCCAGGGACAGAACCTCACCGACGAGCCCTTCGTGACGACCGATCCGGGCCAGCCGCTGCGCGTGATCGACTATCAGGTCTATGGCCGCCGCTTCCTCGCGGGCGCGTCGTTCAAGTTCTGATCCGTTGCGCGGCGCCGCGGGCGGGTTCGCTCGCGGCGCGCCTCGCCAGTTCGTGAAGTGACCGGCGTCGTGCGCGGCGCGTGAGGGCGTGCGCCGCGAACAAGCCGGCGCAACAGACCCAAGGCAGGAGTGGAGTATCGTGAAGAAGCCTGGCCTGTTCCTCGCCGCAGCCCTGCTCGCCGCGCCCGCCGCGGCGCAGAGCTATCGCGACCGGCTGCCGCAGGACGAAGTGCTCTACTTCCTGCTTCCCGACCGCTTCGAGAACGGCGACGCCGCCAACGATCGCGGCGGGCTGACCGGTGACCGGCTCGAGACCGGTTTCGATCCCGCGGCCAAGGGCTTCTTCCATGGCGGAGACCTGAAGGGACTGATCGAGCGGCTCGATTATATCCAGGGGCTGGGCGCGACGGCGATCTGGCTCGGTCCCGTCTTCAAGAACAAGGTAGTGCAGGGTCCCAAGGGGGACGAGAGCGCGGGCTATCACGGCTATTGGGTGACCGACTTCACCCAGGTCGACCCGCATTTCGGGACCAATGCCGACTTCAAGGCCTTTGTCGATGCGGCGCACGCGCGCGGGATCAAGGTCTATATGGACATCATCGTCAACCACACGGCGGACGTGATCCAGTATCGGGAATGTCCGGGCTGGGGGTGTGACTATCGCGCCCGCGCGGACTATCCCTACAGCCGCAAAGGGGGCGTCGCCGGCGAGGCGATAAACAACGGCTTCGCCGGCGACGGCGTGCAGACGCCCGCGAATTTCGCGCACCTGACCGATCCGAATTTCGCGTACACGCCCTGGGTCCCGGAGGCGGAGAAGAACGTCAAGGTTCCCGCCTGGCTCAACGACCCGATCTATTACCACAATCGCGGCAACTCGACCTTCGCGGGCGAGAGCTCGACGATGGGCGATTTCTTCGGGCTCGACGACGTGATGACCGAGCATCCGCGCGTGATCGCGGGGATGATCGAGATCTTCGGCGGATGGATCGACCGGTTCAAGATCGACGGCTTCCGCATCGACACGGCGCAGCACGTCAATCCGGAATTCTGGCAGGCGTTCGTACCCGCGATGCTCGATCGGGCGAAGGCGAACGGGATCCCCCATTTCCACATCTTCGGCGAAGTCGCGACCGACGACATGGACCCCGCTCGCCTCGCCGCGCACACGCGCGTCGACAAGCTGCCGGGGGTGCTCGACTTCGCGTTCCGCACCGCGGTCAACCAGGTCGTCGGCGGCAAGGCGGGGACCGACCTGCTGGCCAGATTGTTCAAGGCTGACTCGCTCTACGAGGGCGGTGAGGGTGCGGCGCTGCAGCTGCCGACTTTCCTCGGCAACCACGATGCCGGGCGGACCGGCATGTTCCTGACGCTCGCCAATCCGCTCGCGACCGCCGACGAGCTCCTGAAGCGCGACATGCTCGGGCATGCGATGCTGCTCACGCTGCGCGGCGTGCCGACGATCTATTCGGGGGACGAGCAGGGATTCGTCGGGCACGGCGGCGACCAGGCAGCGCGGCAGGACATGTTCGCCTCGAAAACCGCGACCTATAACGACCAGCCGCTGATCGGCACCGACCGCACCACCGCGGTGGCGAACTTCAATCCGGACCATCCGCTCTATCGCGAGATCGCGGCGCTGGCGAAGCTACGCACGTCGCACCCGGCGCTGACCCGCGGCCGGCAGCTGATACGCTTCGCCAGCGAGAAGCCGGGGCTGTTCGCGGTGTCGCGCTTCGATCCGGCCACGGGCGCCGAGATACTGCTCGCGTTCAACACGAGCGGCAGGGCGTGGTCGGGCCGGATTCAGGTCGAGACCGCGTCGACCGCGTTCAAATCGCTTGCGGGCAAATGCCCCATTGCGCCCGACGCGCCCGGCACGATCAGCATCGACCTGCCCGCTTTCGGCTACGCCGTCTGCGCGGCCGGAGCGCCCGAATGAACGAAATGCTTGCCCGTAACTTGCGTACCGACCCCCACGCCGAATGGTGGCGCGGCGCAGTCATCTACCAGATCTACCCGCGCAGCTTTGCAGACTCGAACGGCGACGGGATCGGCGATCTCGCCGGGATCACCGCGCATCTCGATCACGTCGCGTCCCTGGGCGTCGACGCGATCTGGCTCTCGCCCTTCTTCACCTCGCCGATGCGCGATTTCGGCTATGACGTCGCCGATTTCTGTGACGTCGATCCCATCTTCGGCAGCCTCGCGGACTTCGACGCGCTGGTGGCGCGGGCGCATGGGCTGGGCCTCAAGGTGCTGATCGACCAGGTCTGGTCGCACAGCTCGGACCAGCATCCGTGGTTCCGCGAGAGCCGCGCCTCGCGCGACAATCCGAAGGCCGACTGGTACGTCTGGGCCGACCCCAAGGCGGACGGCTCGCCGCCCAACAACTGGCAATCGGTGTTCGGCGGCCCCGCCTGGACGTGGGACGCGCGGCGCGGCCAATATTATCTCCACAATTTCCTGCGCGAGCAGCCCGACCTCAATTTCCACAACCCGGCGGTGCAGGACGCTGCGCTGGCGGCGGCGAAGTTCTGGCTCGACCGCGGCGTCGACGGCTTCCGGCTCGATGCGCTTAACTTCTCGATGCACGACCCCCAACTGCGCGACAATCCGCCCGCGCCAGAGACCGGCCGGCCGCGCACGCGCAGCTTCGATTTCCAGCAGCACCTCTACAACCAGAGCCACGCCGACATCCCGCGCTTCCTTGAGCGCATCCGCGCGCTGACCGACAGCTATGGAGGCCGCTTCACCGTGGCCGAAGTCGGCGGCCCCAATCCCGAGGCCGAGATGCACGCCTTCACCGCGGGCGAGCACCGGCTCAATTCGGCCTATGGCTTCAACTTTCTCTATGCTGGCAAGCTGACTCCCGCGCTGGTGCGCGACGCAGTGGCGACATGGCCCGCCGATCCGGGCACCGGCTGGCCGAGCTGGGCGTTCGAGAACCACGATGCGCCGCGCGCGATCTCGCGCTGGGTGGCGCCCGAACATGCCGCGGCGTTCGCGCGGATGAAGATGCTGCTGCTGCTGTCGCTGCGCGGCAACGCGATCCTGTTCCAGGGCGAGGAGCTGGGGCTGACGCAAGTCGAGATCGGCTTCGCCGACCTGCAGGACCCCGAGGCGATCGCTAACTGGCCGCTGACGCTGAGCCGCGATGGCGTGCGCACGCCGCTGCCGTGGAATTCCGGTGCGCCGGCGCTCGGCTTCACCAGCGGCAGGCCGTGGCTCCCGGTGGGTGCGGACCACCAGGCGCTCGCGGTCGACCGGCAGGAGGCCGATGGGGATTCGCTGCTCCAGCTGACGCGCCGGCTCGTCGCGCTGCGCCACGCCAATCCCGCGCTCGCCGCGGGCACGATGACCGTCACCCATGCCGACGCGCAGCTGTTGATCTTCGAGCGCGAGAGCGGCGGGCAGCGGCTGCTTTGCGCGTTCAATTTGGGCGACACGCCTGTCGCCTTGCCTTCGGGCATCGCGGAGCGCTATCGCATGCTCCAATCCGTCAACGGCGCCACGCTTCGGGAGCTTCCTCCCTTCGCGGCGCTGATCGGCGAATGATAACGTTGTCAGGGAGAGAAGGATGCTCGCGCGCACGCTGTTGATGCTGGCTGCCATGGGGCTCGCGACGCCCGTGCTCGCGCAGGTCGAGCAGCAGACCGCGGCGCGGATGGATAACGGCGCGCCGGTCGTCTCTTCGCCCGACGGCCGGATCGTGGTGACGGTCACCACCGACGGCGATGGACGCCCGCTTTATGCAGTGGCGAAGGACGGCAAGCCGCTGATCACGCCGTCCCCGCTCGGCTTCCTGTTCACCGACGCCCCCAAGCTCCAGCGCAACTTCAAGATCGAAGGCGCGACGCATTCGGGCGCCGATTCGACCTGGGAGCAGCCTTGGGGCGAATGGAAGACGATCCGCGACCGCCACAACGAATTGAAGGTGCGGCGCAAGGAGACGACTGCCCTCGGCCGCGTGATGGACGTCGTCTTCCGCGTCTTCGACGACGGCGTCGGGTTCCGCTACGAGCTGCCCGAGCAGCCCAACCTCAAGACCGCGCACATCCTCGACGAACTGACCGAGTTCGATCTCGCCAGCGACGGCACCGCTTGGTGGATCCCCGGCGGCGAGTGGAACCGCTACGAATATCTCTACAACAAGACTCCGATCAGCGGGATCGCGCAGGCGCACACCCCCCTGACGGTGAAGCTTGCCGACGGCACGCATATCGCGTTCCACGAGGCGGCGTTGGTCGACTATTCGGGAATGTGGCTGCGCCGCGTGGAGGGCACGAAGCTCAAGGCCGTGCTCTCGCCCGGCGCCGGCGCGGCCAAGGTGACGCGCGACACGCCGTTCGTGACGCCGTGGCGGACGATGATCGTCAGCGCCGACGCGCCCGGGCTCTACATGTCGCACATCGAACTCAATCTGAACGAGCCCAACAAGCTGGGCGACGTCAGCTGGTTCAGGCCAAGCAAATATGTCGGCATCTGGTGGGAGATGCATCTCAACAAGTCGACCTGGTCGACCGGGCCGATGCACGGCGCGACTACCGCGAACACGAAGCGCTACATCGATTTCGCCGCGGCCAACGGCTTCAAGGGCGTGCTCGTCGAGGGCTGGAACAAGGGCTGGGACGGCCAGTGGTTCGGCAACGGCAACGATTTCGAGTTCGCCGGGCCGACGCCGGACTTCGACGCAGATGCGCTCGCGGCCTATGCGAAGAAGAAGGGCGTCGAGCTGATCGGGCATCATGAGACCGGCGGGTCGGTGAGCCATTACGAGAGCCAGCTCGACCAGGCCTTCGCCTTCGCCGCGGCGCATGGCGAGCATGTCGTCAAGACGGGCTACGTCACCGATGCCGGCCAGATCGAGCGCGTCGGCCCGAACGGCGAGCCCCTGCGCGAGTGGCATGACGGCCAGTGGATGTCGAACCACCATCTCCGCGTCGTGATGGCCGCCGCCAAATACAAGATCGCGGTCAATGCGCACGAGCCGATCAAGGATACCGGGCTCCGCCGCACCTGGCCCAACTGGATCAGCCGCGAGGGCGCGCGCGGGCAGGAATACAATGCCTGGGGCGTGCCCAAGAACCCGCCCGAGCACGAAGCGAACCTCGTCTTCACGCGGATGCTCGCGGGGCCGATGGACTTCACGCCGGGCGTGCTCAGCCTGATCGGACAGGACAACACCCCGATCGAATCGACGATCGCCAAGCAGCTCTCGCTCTACGTCGTGCTCTATTCACCGGTGCAGATGGCGGCGGACCTGCCCGAGAATTACGCGAAATATCCGGAAGCCTTCCGGTTCATCAAGGACGTCGCGGCCGATTGGGAGGACACGCGCGTGCTCGCGGGCGAGGTCGGCGACTATGTCGCGATCGCGCGCAAGGACCGCAACGGACCCGACTGGTTCCTCGGCGCGGTGACCGACGAGAATCCGCGGTCGATCGAGGTGAAGCTCGACTTCCTCGCGCCGGGCAAGCGCTACGAAGCGCAGATTTATCGCGACGGCGACGATGCCGACTACCGCACCGAGAAGCGCCATTCGATCGCGATCGAGAAGCGCACGGTGACTTCGGCGGACACGCTAGCGCTCAAGCTCGCGCCGGGCGGCGGGCAGGCGATCCGGTTCCGCGCGCTCAAATAACAAGTCCTCCCTCGGCGAAGCCGGGGGAGAGGGACCGCCGCCGAAGGCGGTGGAGGGGGCGTAGCCGCAAGCGCATCGCCTGCGGAGACGCCCCCTCCGTCACGCTTCGCGTGCCACCTCCCCCGCTAAAGCGTGGGAGGATTTTAGGAAGTGACCCACTCCACCTTCGGATCGTCGAAATCGACGACGTCGCGCAATTCCCAGACGTTGGAGTAGCCGTAGCCGACGAGGTTGATGAAGGTCTGGATGTTGAGCGCGAGCGGGGCCGATTTGAGCGGCACCGGCATCGCGTGGTTCGAGAAGTTGTTGTTGCAATAGATGAGGATGCGGCGGCCGCGGTTCGGGCCGATCGCTTCCGCCAGCGCTTCGGCAGTGAAGTCGGTGAGCGGCAGGTTGACCGCGCCGGCGATATGCCCGCGCGCGAACTTGTCGGCCGAGCGGGCGTCGAGGATCAGCGTGTCCTTCTCCTTCGCCATCGCCTGAAAGCGCGCGAGCGGGATCAGCCGCTTCGCGCGGAGCCGGCGCACGTCGGTGGTGAGGCGGGCGAAGCCGGCATAGTCGATCTGGGGATTGGCGGGCGGGTCCTCAGGCAATGCGAAAGCGAGGGTGAGCGCGAGCAGCAGCATGGCGGTCTCCTTGCGGGACGGATGCGCAACGATCGCGCGCGGCGGCTGCACGGCGGCTGAACAATTATTGCGCGAGCCCCGCGCTGCGCTACACCGGCACCAAGGGCAGAGAGAGGGGAAGCGGATGGCCAGCCTGTTCCGGTTGAAGCAGATCGTCGGCGAGGAGGACCGCCCGCCCGAGCATCGGCTCGCGCGGACGCTTTCCTGGCCGCATCTTGTGGCATTGGGCGTCGGCGCGATCGTCGGCACCGGCATCCTGACGCTGATCGGGGTCGGCGCCGATCGCGCCGGGCCCGCGGTGATCCTGAGCTTCGTTGTCGCGGGAGCGATCTGCGCGTGTGCGGCGCTCGCTTATGCCGAGATGGCGACGATGATACCCGCTTCGGGCAGTGCCTATACCTATAGCTATGCGACCCTGGGCGAGATCGTCGCCTGGGTGGTGGGGTGGAGCCTGCTCGCCGAATATACGCTCGTCGTCGCCACCGTGGCGGTGGGCTGGTCGGGCTATACCAACGGCTTCCTCGACGGTCTGGGCGTGCATCTGCCCGCGATGCTCGCACATGGCCCGAAGATGGAGGGCTGGCAAGTCGTCGAATGGGGCGTCAACGTGCCGGCCTTGTTCATCGTCTGGCTGGTGGCCGGGCTGCTCTGCGTCGGCACGCGCGAGAGCGCGACGCTCAATGCGATCCTCGTCGTCGTCAAGCTGATCGCGCTCGCCGTGTTCGTCGCGGTGGCTTTGCCCCATTTCAGCTCGGCCAATCTCGAGCCGTTCGCGCCCTTCGGCTTCACCAAGCACATGACCGACGGCGGGGTCGAGCGCGGGGTGATGGCGGCCGCTGCGATCATCTTTTTCGCTTTCTATGGCTTTGACGCGATCTCGACCGCGGCCGAGGAAGCGAAGAATCCCGGGCGCGACCTTGCGATCGGGATCGTCGGATCGATGGTCGCGTGCGTTGCGATCTACATGGTCGTCGCGGTCGCAGCCGTCGGCGCGCTCAGCTACACTCGCTTCGCCGACAGCCCCGAGCCGCTCGCGTTGATCCTGCGCGAGATCGGCCAGCCGGGCGTCGCCACGTTCCTCGCGGCGAGCGCAGTAATCGCGCTCCCCACCGTGATCCTCGGCTTCCTGTTCGGGCAGAGCCGCATCTTCTTCGTGATGGCGCGCGACCGGATGCTGCCGCAGGGGCTCGCCAAGGTCTCGTCGCGCGGCACGCCGGTGCGGATCACGGTGTTCACCGCGGCAGTGGTGAGCTTCTTCGCGGCCTTCTTCCCGATCGATCAGATCGCCGCGCTCGCCAATGCCGGCACGCTGACGGCCTTCGCCGCGGTGGGGCTTTGCCTGCTGGTGATGCGCCGCCGCGCGCCCGACGCGCCGCGGCCCTTCCGCACGCCGGCGGCATGGCTGGTGAGCTTGGGCGCGATCTTCGGCTGCCTCTATCTGTTCCTGAGCCTGCCGACGCGCACCCAGATCGCGTTCGGCATCTGGAACCTCGTTGGCCTGCTCGTCTACTTCGCCTATGCGCGGCGCAGCGCGAGCAAGGAGTTGGCATGAGCGGCTGGACGATCGGAGTCATTGGCGGATCGGGGCTTTACGACGTAGAGGGGATCGAGGGCGGCGAATGGGTCGACGTGTCGAGCCCGTGGGGGACGCCATCGGACCAGTGCTTCGTCGGCCGGGTCGGGCATGCGAAGGTGGTGTTCCTGCCGCGCCACGGCCGCGGGCACCGGATTTCGCCGAGCGACCTCAACGTCCGCGCCAATATCGACGTGCTCAAGCGCCTCGGGGTCACCGACGTGCTCGCGGTCTCCTCGGTCGGGTCGCTTGCCGAAGAGCGCGCGCCGGGCACCTTCACGATCGCCGACCAGTTCATCGACCGGACCAAGGGGCGGCCCTCGTCCTTCTTCGGCGAAGGCATGGTCGCGCATGTCTCGATGGCCGATCCGGTGTGCCCGCGGCTTTCGCAGCTCGCCGCCGAGGCGGCGCAGGCTGCCGGCGCGACGACGCATGTCGGCGGCACTTATCTGGCGATGGAGGGGCCGCAATTCTCGACGCGCGCAGAGAGCCATCTCTATCGCAGCTGGGGCTGCCACATCATCGGCATGACCGGGATGCCCGAGGCCAAGCTGTGCCGCGAGGCCGAGCTGCCCTATGCGCTGGTCGGGATGGTCACCGATTACGATTGCTGGCGCGAGGGCGAGGAGGCGGTCGACGTCGCGCAGGTGATCGCGCAGCTTTCGGCCAACGCCGAGAAGGCGCGCGCGATGGTGATGCATCTGCTGCGAGGCCTGCCCGAGGAGCGGCCGGCCTCGCCGATCGACACCTGCCTCGATTTTGCGCTTATCACCGCGCCGCACGTCCGCGATCCCGCGCTTCTCGCCAGGCTCGACGCCGTGGCGGGCCGTGCTCTCAACAAATGAAACGATTGGTCCGGGTCATGATCGCGCTAACCACTCTCGTCCTCGGCGTCGTCGCGGCGCACCACTTCCAGCAGGATCCGTCGCAGGACGCCGCGTGGCAGAACCGCCAGCAGCTCGCGCTCGCCGAACGCACCGGCAAGGACGGCTGGCAGACGCTCGAGGGCGGGCTGCGCTGGCGGCGCGTCAAGGGCGACGGCGCGGGCGCGCACCCGACGACCGCGGATCAGGTCAAGCTCCATTATGCCGGCACCTTTGTCGACGGGACCGAGTTCGACAGCTCCTACGGCGGCGATCCGGTCACCTTCCCGCTGGGGCGGCTGATCCCGGCGTGGCAGCTCGCGGTGCCGCTGATGGGGGTGGGCGACACGATCGAGATCGCCGTTCCCGCCGAGCTCGGCTACGGCCCGAAGGGCAAGGGGCCGATTCCGGGCGGGGCGACATTGCTGTTCAGGATCGAGCTGCTCGGCATCGTTCGCGGCTGAAACTTCCTCTTCTTCGTGCATGTGAAGGGTGCGGGCGGGAGCTTGACACGCCGGCGGATGTGTGTTGCCTCCATACAACACGCGTACACAAAATATGTCTGAAGTGTAGTTCGAATGTTTCTGGTTCTTTACAACGACGGACAGTCGTTACACGTTCGATCCCCTCGGGGGGTCGATTCACGGTCGCCCTGAACTCACCACGCCCGGAATCAACCGGGCTGCTCAGGGGACTGCCAGATGCCCGCAACTATCCGTTCGACCCTTGCCCTGGGGGCCGCGCCGCTCGCGCTGATCCTCGGCATGGCCTCGCCCGCCTTTGCCCAGACGACGCCGCAGACCGCGCCCGCGGCGGACACCTCCGTCGATGCGCAGGACGAAGGAACGATCGTCGTCACCGGTTCGCTGCTGCGCCGCACCGACACCGAGACCCCGTCGCCGGTCACCGTGCTGACTTCGGACTCGCTCGAAAAGGCGGGCATCACGACGATCGCCGACGCCGTCCGCTCGATCTCGGCCGACAGCGCCGGCTCGATCGGCACCGGCTTCCAGACCGGCTTCTCGGCCGGCGGCTCGGCGGTGTCGTTGCGCGGCCTTGGCGTCTCGTCGACGCTGGTGCTCGTCGACGGGCTGCGCTCGACCAACTTCCCGATCAACGACGACGGCCACAACGCCTATGTCGACCTGAACTCGATCCCGTTCAGCCTCGTCGACCGAGTCGAGGTCCTCAAGGACGGCGCGTCCTCGACCTACGGCGCCGATGCGATCGGCGGCGTGGTCAACCTGATCCTCAAGAAGTCGTTCACCGGCATCGAGGGCGCGATCGAAGGCGGCGTCGCCGAGCGCGGCGATGCGAGCCACATCCGCGCCTCGCTCACCGC
>JAEWCK010000138.1 GCA_023390675.1 Pseudomonadota bacterium | reverse complement strand
CATCCGGTCGATCGCTTCGTTCACCGAGCTTTCCTTCTCGATGTACGTGTCCGAGCGGGGGACGTAGGCCTCGGGCTGGTAATAATCGTAGTAGCTGACGAAATATTCGACCGCGTTCTCGGGAAAGAAGCTCTTGAACTCGCCATAGAGCTGCGCCGCCAGAATCTTGTTGGGCGCGAGGATCAACGCGGGGCGCTGGAGCTCCTCGATCACCTTGGCCATCGTATAGGTCTTGCCCGATCCGGTGACCCCGAGCAGCACCTGGTCGCGCTCGCCCGCGCGCGCCTGCTCGACCAGCTCGGGAATTGCGAAGCGCTGGTCGCCCGAGGGCTCGTAATCGGAGATCAGCTTGAACCGTTTACCGCCCTCGCTCTTCTCGGGGCGGTTGGGGCGATGCGGGACGAAGCTCTGCCCGGTCTCGGGCTCGGCGAGGGAAGTGCGAATCTGGATGGCCATTGCGTGGAATATGGGGGCTTTAACCGCGGCCGCAATCGGCTGGCGGACGCGGCGAATCCGGCACGCCGAAAGGCCCGCGCCTGCCCGTCACGGTTTCAGCTCGAAGGCACCCTCGGGCGGCGGCGGATAGACGACCGGCTTGTCGCCATATCGCTTGCGCAACGCTTCGTCGCGCCGCAGGTCGTCTTGAACTGTCTCGACATCGACCTCTTCGGGATATTTAAATACTGCGTCGAATTTGCCGTCCTTGATATCATACTCCATGACCGACCAGCGCTTTCCCTCCGGCTCCGCATGCCAAGCCTCGAATAGCAGGTCATCGAGACCCGTCTGCTCGGAATCCAGATAGCGGACGACCTCTCGGTCCTCCTTGAAGACGCTCGGGCTGACCCATCCCTCGCCAATTTCCACGTAGAGGAAAACGCCTTCGGGGTCGCCGCCTACAATGTCGGCGAGTTCCTGCCCGATCTGGTTCATGAGTGGACCCAAGGTTTCGAATTTATCTTGTCCCATTCGCCCTCTCGCAGTTCAATTAGGAAAGGTTTGTCGATTCTTTTTCCCGTTGACGTACCATCTGACGACAACTCGGGCTGGTCGCTTAGAGATTCCGACATATTCAGGCACAATATCGACAAAAACCTTTTTCCCCGCGGCCAAGTCTCTTGCCCATCTGTCCTCGAGGACCCGGTAAACGCCCCGGTTGAAATTCGCGCTTTGAGCAAAATGGTTGAAGGCATCGCTTGGACCGTTGAAGCGGACAGAAATAAAATGACCGCCATCATCGCTTGGCTTGCGGTCTGTGCCGCCGGCTTCCGCTTGGCTGGCTCGCGATCGTTTGGCGATAGGACCGAGCGACAATTGCCCTGAAGCCCGTGCGCGAGATGACGTCAATCTCGAAATCATACCCATTCTTCGTCACCTTACTCCAGCCCGAGTCGAGGATTTGACTCTCCAGCGACGGGGGATGGGCCACATCGGGCGGCAGGCGTCCGCCATGCGTTTCCATGTAGTAAGTAAGTGCGAGGAACCTGTTCTTCGCTTCGCGACCTTCATCAAGAAACCGTTGGTCGGGTAGCTTGATCTGTTGCCCGATCCGGAGAGGACGATCGATCGGCAGGCCATTCAGCAGCGCCAGATCGGCGACCCTCAGCCCTTTCCGAAGATGGGCGATCCGCGTGAGCGAATCCCCACGTCTGACGATATAGATCGAATGATTTCGAGGGTCCGCCGGATCATTATGACGATCTGGCTGAAATTCATCCTCGCCCGGCGAGACAATGTGTTGATACAACCCGTCCCGCGAGGGCTCTCTCCCGGTGGCCTGACTCGCATGCGAACGTCGGGTTTGGCCGCTCTGACCGCGCGACGAATCCTGAGCGTCGCTCACCCCTCTCGGGAAATAATCACCCCTGCCAGCAAAGGTGAAACGGCCATCGTCAGGATCGTGCCACGGATTGAATTTGGTTTGAATCGAACCAGTTACTCGCCGGCCCGTTCTAAGATAGATCGAAAACGGCGACATCTTGACGCCAGCGAGGCTCTCGCGCACTTCGCTCTCCCTCATTTTCGAAGTCCAAACCTCTAACACAAAGCGTAGAACAAATCAAGAACATTCTTTAGCGGACGGGCGACGTGCGATTATCGTTGCGTCCCCGTGGAATATCCGCTTGGCATGCGGCGCAACCTGCCGGGAGTCCTCGATGCGCCGCCTGTCCTTCGCCGCTGCGACGCTGCTCTTGCTCGCCGCCTGCAAGCCCGGCCCTTCGACTGTCGACAGCGCTCGCGAGACCGGGGAAATCCGCCTCGAGAACGCCAGCGCCGAGGAAGTGGTCAAGCAGAACGAGGCCGCGCGCGGCAAGCACAAGGTGGAGCCGGGGCAATGGGAGAACAGCTACCAGCTCGTCTCGCTCGACATGCCGGGGCTGCCCGAGGGCGCCATGCGCAACGAGATGATGGCCGAGACCAGGCGACCGCCGCGGATCGTGCGCGAGTGCAAGAAGGACGCGGATTCGAAGCCGATCGACTTCACCAAGCTTTCGCCCACGCAGCAGAATTGCCGCTTCGGCAAATATATCCTGGCGAACGGCAGGATCGACGCGGCGATGGAGTGCCAGGGCCCGTTCGGCCCGATCAGGATGTCGATCGCGGGCACCCAATCGGGCGCTGCCTATGACGTGACCATGACCCAGAGCTCGACCGCGCCGGGCCAGACGGCGGAATCGAAAATGACGATCCGCATGACCGGCAAGCGCATCGGCGACTGCAAGGCCTGAGGGGGACGAGAGATGATCGGATATACCTTGGTCGGCACCAACGACCTCGATCGCGCGCGCGGCTTCTACGACGCGCTGTTCGGCGAGATCGGGGTCGCGCGAATGATGGACTTCCCCAAATCGACCGCGTGGGGGGTGGCATGGGACAAGCCGGCCTTCGGCGTGTGCCTGCCCTATGACGAGCAGCCCGCGACCCCCGGCAACGGCACGATGATCGCGATCGTGCTCGATACGCGCGACAAGGTCGATGCGCTGCACGGCAAGGCGCTGGCGCTCGGCGGCAGCGACGAGGGCGCGCCAGGGGTGCGCGGCGAGGAAGGCGACGGCGCTTTCTACGCCGGCTACTTCCGCGATCTCGACGGCAACAAGCTCTGCGCGTTCAGCATGGGCGGGCCCGCCGCAGCAGCCTGAGGCGCTCAGTCCTGCCGCCGATAGGCGATGCGCCACATCACCACGCCGATCAGCGCCGCGAACAGCGCGAGGATCGCGCTCGATGCCAGCGCGCTCAGCCAGCGATAGAGCCACGCGCGATTGTCCATCGGCGGCATGTCGAAGAGGCCGAAGCCATAGGTCTGCGCGCCGACGAAGATTGCCATCGCCACCGCCGCGCCCACGAGCGCGGCATGGCGCGCGCGGCGGAGCCCTGCGACGTGCATTACCAGCCAGAGCGGCCCACCCACTGCAGTGATCGCGATTCCGGCGAAGACGCTGCCGATCGCCCAGCCGCCGGCGAGCGTCAGCGGCTCGCGCTGCCCGCCGAGCAGCAGCAAGGCGAGCACGATGCCGCCGGCAAGCGCGCTGCCCACGCCGAGCGCGAGCCCGGCACGGTCGATCGTCGTGTCAT
>JAEWCK010000045.1 GCA_023390675.1 Pseudomonadota bacterium | reverse complement strand
CGACCGCGCGATCGCGCTCCAGCAGCACACGTTCGACGTGATCATCCGCGCCAACCAGCTGTCGGGCGCCGTGTCGGCGGCGGAGGCGGCGCTCGGCCGCTACGTGGTGAGCGCCGACAAGAATCTCGGCAGGCAATATGCCGATCACTGGGCGCGCGCCGCCGAGCAGCTTGCCCGGCTCAAGCAGATCACCACCGACAATGCGGGCCAGCAGGCTCGGCTCGCCGAAATCCAGAAAGACTTCGACCAGCGTGGCCGCGAATTGAACGGCACCGCGCTCTATTCGACCTACAAGCGTCACCGCGACGCCTGGGGCAGTTACTACAATGTCCGCCAGAGCGAGGCGCGCCAGCGGCTCGAGACTCTGCTCGGCCAGCTTGTCGACGGTGAACGCGCGTTGCTCCGCGACCGCACCCGCGACGCAGCCTTGCTCATCGCCAATTCGAGCTTCGCCTCGCGCGTCCTGACCGGCTTCGGCATCCTGATCGTGCTCGGCGCGGTGCTGCTCGGCTGGATGGCGATCGAGGCGCAGGGCGAGCGCGCCGCCGCCGATGCCGAGGCCAGCGCCGAGCGCGAACGCGCCGAGGAGTTGAGCGAGGCAGTCAATGAGGCGACCGCGCAGCTCCGCGCCGAAGTGCACGAGCGCATCGTCGCCGAGGAGCAGCTCCGCCAGGCGCACAAGATGGAGGCGGTCGGCCAGCTCACCGGCGGGATCGCGCACGACTTCAACAATATGCTCGCGGTGGTGCTCGGCGGCCTCGAGCTCGCGAAACGCCAGCTCTCCAGCGGCGGCAAGGACGCGCACAAGCATATCGAGCACGCTATGGAAGGCGCCAATCGCGCCGCCGCGCTCACCCGGCGCCTGCTCGCCTTCTCGCGCTCGGAGCCGCTGCTTCCCGAAGCGGTCGAGGCCGGGCCGCTGATCGCCGGGATGCGCGAGCTGCTCGACCGCACGCTCGGCGACGGCGTCGCGGTCGAGACCGGCGACGCAGGCGAGGGGTGGCGGATCTGGGTCGATCGCCACCAGCTCGAAAACGCGCTGCTCAATCTCGCGGTCAACGCCCGCGACGCGATGGAGGGGCGCGGCACGCTCGATATCCGCGCCCTGGGGGTCTCGCTCGGCGCAGGCGAGGTCGGCGAATGCGTTGCGGGCGACTATGTCGCGATCGCCGTCCGCGACACCGGCTGCGGCATGACGCCCGAGGTGCTCGAACGCGTCTATGAGCCTTTCTTCACCACCAAGCCGGTCGGCAAGGGAACGGGGCTCGGACTCAGTCAGATATTCGGCTTCGTGCGTCAGTCGGGCGGCGAGATCGCGATCCGGACCGCGCCCGGCCAGGGAACGACGGTGACACTCTATCTGCCGCGCCATCTGGGCGAAGCGACGCCCGTCGCCGCCGAGGCGCAATCGGCGCAGGCCGGGCCGATGCGCACGCTCGACATCCTGGTGGTAGAGGACGATCCGCGCGTGCTCGCCGCCACCGTAGGCGCGCTCGACGAGCTGGGGCATCGCGCCATCGGCTGCGGCGATCCGTTTGACGCGCCCGCGCGGATCGGCGCGATGGCCGCGCTCGATCTGATCGTCTCCGACGTGCTGATGCCCGGCCAGACCGGTCCCGAGATGATCGCCGCGCTGGGCGAGGCGATCGATGGCGTCGCGGTGCTGTTCGTCACCGGCTTTGCGGGCGAGGCCGACGCCGCGATGTTTCAGGGACGCCCGGTGCTCCGCAAGCCCTTCACCATCGCCGCGCTGGCGCGTGCCGTGGAAGAGGCAGCCGAGCAGGAAGCGCAGCGCGCCCCGCGCGCCGCCGAATAGCTAGCAGTCGCCCGACGCCACGCGCTTTTCGACCGCAGCGTTGAGCACTGCCGCGGCAAGGTCGCGCGCTCTGTCGCGTGGCAGGCCGAGCCCGCGCGCCATCGGGCCGCCGAGCAGCGAGTCGCCGAGCGCCATCAGCGTGATGAGCAGCGTCTCCTCCTGGATCGAGGGGCCCGCATGACCATGCCCTTCGCCGATCCGGTCGACCAGTCGGTGGATCGCCTCGAGGATCGGGTCGAGCGCATCCTTGTTGCCGCTCAGGATCATCCAGCCGGCAAGCGCTCCGGCCCCCTGCTTGTCGAACGCATCGAAAGTCAGGTCGACCACTTCGCGCGCATCGTGATCGTCGCCTTCGCGTGCGCGCAGCACTGCGGCGCCGATCTTGTCGGTCACCGAATCTGCGATGCTAGCGGCAAGCGCCTTTTGCAGCCCGGCGGCGGAGCCGAAATGGTGGAGCAGATTGGCGTGCGTGCGCCCGATCCGCGCGGCGACCGCCTTCAAGGTCACGGCCTGCGGCCCGGTTTCGATCAGCAGCGCACGGGCGGCCTCCAATGCGGCGTCGCGCGATTCCTCGGGGGAGAGACGTTTGCGGGGCGTTATTGACATCTATGTAAGTAAAGGCTATCCATCGGGCTAGGGCTTAGTGGAGAATAACGGTGCGGAAAGCAAAGACTCCCGCCGATCTGACCATCACGCCGCGCGACCGCCGCTTCGGCCGCGATGCCCGGCAGGCGCGCTGGTGGATGAAGGGCGATCCCTTCGGCACTGCTTTCCACAAAGCGCTCTCTATCACGTTTCCCAAGGGCGAGGCCTTCTTCATCGAGAGCGTCAAGGCATTCCGCGAGGGCGCATCGCCGCGGCTCGAGAGCGAGATCCGCGCCTTCGTCAGCCAGGAAGTGATGCACAGCCGCGAGCATGTCGCGTTCAACAGGCGCGTCGTGGAGGCTGGGTACGATCTCGCGCCGCTCGAGGCAGTGGTCGACGAAATGCTCGCCCTGGTCCGTCAGCGCCCGCCGATCGTCAATCTCGCGGCGACGATGGCGCTCGAGCACTACACGGCGATCCTCGCCGCAATGATCCTCAAGGACCGCCGCTATCTCGAAGGCGTCGATGCCGAGCAGGCCGGGATGTGGCGCTGGCACGCGATCGAGGAGCTAGAGCACAAGGGCGTCGCCTACGACACCTGGCTCCACGCCACGCGCGACTGGAGCAGATGGCGGCGCTGGCGCCTCAAGGCGATCATGATGAGTCTCGTCACGCTCAATTTCTGGCGCAAGCGTATCCAGGGCACGCTGATGCTGCTCGCGCAGGACGGCATCACCGGCTGGCGCGCGAAATGCGGCGTCGCCTGGTATCTGCTTGGGCGCCCCGGCGTGCTGCGGCGGATCCTGCCCGCGCTGATCGCTTACTATCTCCCGGGCTTCCACCCCTGGAACCACGACGACCGCGCACTGATCGGCAAGGCCGACAGCGCCTATGCGATGGCGGCGGCCTGAGTCGCGCTCAGGCCGCCATTCGCGCGTCCGGGTCTACTTGCCCGCACGCGCCCTCGCTCAGGTCGAGCTCGTAGCGCGCGCTCGCGACTTCGCAGCCGCGCCCGCGCGAGAACATCGATTCGATCTGGCCCGTCGGGCGGAAGCCGAGTTTGCGCAGCACCCTGCCCGACGCCGGATTGTCGATGAAGTGGCCCGCGGTCACGTGCCGAATGCCGCGCGCCCGCGCCGCGCGCAGCACGCCGCGACCAGCCTCGGTGGCATAGCCCTTGCCCCAGGCATCGGGCGTCAGCCAATAGCCTAGCTCGTGCGGGTTCTCCCTGTGCTGTCCCACGCCCATCACGCCGATGATCCGCACCGTGCCACCCTGATGCTCGAGTATCAGGAACTTGGGCTCGGTGGGGTCGCCGAAGTGCGTGAGGAAGGTCTCCGCGGCCTCGACCGGATAGGGCCAGGGCGGCATGGCGAGGTTGCGCACCACGCTTTCGTGCCCGATCGCCCGGGCCAGCTCGGGCGCATCCTCGGCCCAGCCGGGCCGGAGCGTCAGTCTTG
>JAEWCK010000241.1 GCA_023390675.1 Pseudomonadota bacterium | reverse complement strand
CGCATTGTCCATCGCGCCGTTGTAGATGCGGTCGCCCGCGACCGGGTCGCCCACGCCGACATGGTCGAGATGCGCCGAGAGGACGATATATTCGTCCTTCTTGTCCGTGCCTTCGAGCAGCCCGACGACGTTGCGGCTCTCGTTGGTCCGCAGCCGCGTCTTCGAGGCGACCGCGAGCGTGCCGGCGAGCGCCCCGGTGGGGAGCTTGCCGCCCTTCTTCTCGGCGGCGAGGACATCGGCCCATTTGATCTTCGATCCGGCGAAGAGCTTCTCCGCGCCGACCGGGCCGACATAGCCGACCGGCGGCGCGCCGGGCGCGGCGGCGAAGACCTTGCCCTCGGGGCTCGCCCAGCCCGAGCGGTCATAATCGTAATAAGGAACGATCGCCTCGAACGGGAATTGCGCGCGGCGCTCGGCCGATTCGAGGATGATCACGGCCTTGGCGCCGCGCGCCTGAGCGAGCGCGGCCTTCTGATCGTCGTCGCCAAAATGCGCCTCGACTTCGTTGGGCAGCCCCTTGGGCACGCCGGGGAAGATCGCGACGATCTTTCCCTTCACATCGAGTCCCTTGTAATCATCGACTTTCCCTTGCGGATAGACGATTCCGTAGCCCGCGAAGACGATCCCGCCCTCGGCCGCGAATTCGGGCGTGGCGGGGGCCGGCATGTTGATGAAGTCGATCCCGAACTGGAGCGGGATGTTCGCCCCGCCGCGGGTCAGCGTCCATTTCGCCTTTTCGGCGGGCTTGTAGGTGACGAGCTTGACCGGCTGGAACCAGCTGCCGTTCGCGCCGGGCGCGAGTCCGAGCGAGAGCATCTGCGCGGCGACATATTGCGCGGCGACGTCGAAGTCATGCGTGCCGGCCTCGCGCCCGCGCAGTTCGTCCGAGGCGAGGAACTGGACGTGCGCCTTGAGCGCCGCCTGATCGGGCGGGAGCTGCTGGGCGTTCGCGGCGGAGGCGAGGAGGAGCGCGGCGAGCGCGAGGGCGCGTCTCACTTCGCCATAGGCCCCTTGAACAAGGTCCCGAAGAAATCGCCCTTGTTCCACACGGGCTTGTCGTCGGCGTCGGCGATCGCGCGGGCGATGGCGTAGTTGAGGCTGACGAAGCGCAGCCCCTGCGCCCAGTCGATCAGCCCGACTTCGTCCGAGGGCTGGTGGTAATGCTTGTCGACGAAGTCCTTCGCCGCCGCCGCGCCCGGACCGCCGGGGCCGAGGTCGAGCGACACCGCGGGGATGCCCGCCTTGACGAAGCTGTAATGGTCCGAGCGGACGAAATAGGCCTGTTCGGGCTCGGGATCGGGGACGAGCTTGACTCCTTCGGCCGCCGCGGCCTGCTCGACCAGCTTGCCGACCGAACTGCGATCCGCGCCGTACGCCACCAGATCCTCGAACCTGTAGGTGAGGATCGGCATGTCGAGATTGACGTCGGCGACGATGCTGCCGACGGGGACCGTCGGATGCGCGGCGAAATATTCGGAGCCGACCAGCCCCTTTTCCTCGGCGGTCACCGCGACGAACAGCATCGAGCGGCGGGGCGCCTTGCCCGAGGCCTGGAAGCGCTTCGCAACTTCGAGCATCGAGGCGGTGCCGACCGCATTGTCCATCGCGCCGTTGTAGATCTTGTCGCCGGTGGCGTCGGGCTCGCCGACGCCGACATGATCGAGATGCGCCGAGAGGACGACATATTCGTCGTTCTTGTCGGTGCCTTCGAGCACGCCGACGACATTGTTGGCGCTGAGCGTCCGCAGCGCCGTGTTGGCGGTGCCGGTGGCGATGACGCCGAGCGGTCCGACGGGGAGCTTCTTGTCCGCCTTGTCCGCCGCGAGCACCTGATCCCATTTGATCTTCGAGCCCGCGAACAGCTTCGCGGCGCCGTCGAACCCCAGATAGGCGAAGGGCGGCGCGCCTGCGCCTTCCTCCGAGCCCGCCCAGGTCATCGCCTCGCTCTGCGCATAAGGCAGGCTCGCGGCGAAGGGGAAGATCGCGTGGCGGGCATTGCCTTCGAGCAGGATCACCCCGACTGCGCCGTGCGCCGCGGCAGTGCGCGCCTGCTCGCCGGGCTGGCCGAGATGCGCGCGGACGTCGCTCGGCTCGCCGTGCGGCGAATCGCGCAGCACCGCGACGATCGCACCCTTGACGTTCAGCCCCTTATATTCCGGATCGCTGCCATAGCCGACGAACACGACGGGGCCCGAGACCGCGACCTTCGGGTTCGACGGCACGGCGCGCGCGACATAGTCCTTGCCCCATTCGAGCGAAGTTTCGACTCCGCCGCGCTTGAGGCTGAGGCTGCCGTGATCAGCCGACTTGAACGCGACGAGCGGCACGGGCTGGAGCCACGAGCCGTTCGCGCCCGCGGGCTTCAATCCGGCGGCGAGCATCTGCGCGGCGACATATTGCTCGGCGATCGTGAGTTCGGGCGATCCGGTGTCGCGGCCCTTCATCGCATCCGAGGCGAGGAACTGGACGTGCGCCTTCAGCGCGGCCTGATCGGCGGGGAGCTGCTGCGCGAGCGCGGGCGTCGCCGCGAGGAGCGGCAGGGCGTAGAGGAAGGTCTTCATCTTACTTGGCTCCCGGG
>JAEWCK010000364.1 GCA_023390675.1 Pseudomonadota bacterium | reverse complement strand
AGCTTCTTCGCGATCTTCGGCGGCGGAGGCGGGGCCGGCGGCGCGACGGGCGCCGGCGGGGCCGGCGGCGTGATCGGCGGCGCGATCGGCGGGATCGTGGTGATCGTCTGCACCGGCGGCGGCGGCGTTACCGTCTGCACGATCGACGGCGGGATCACCACCTGCGTCGGCGGAGGCGGAACCGGCGTGTCGGGCGGCGGCGGCGGAGGCGGAACCTCCTCGGGCGGGGGCGGCGGCTCCTCCACGTCGAACGTGTTGAGCTTCTCAGCCGCCTTCTTGACATACTGGTAGGCGAGGCCGGTGACGAAGGAATAGCCCATGCCCGCCACGATAATCGCGACGATAATGATCGCGACTATGCGACTGCCACCTGTATTCCGGTCAGCGTAAGCCATTCGGCAACGTCACTCCTCTAATCCTGACATGCAACCCAACGCGGCGGTGCGACCCGTGCGCGAAGCTGCCTGCCGCGCGCTCTGTGCGTCGGGTGCGGCAGAGCGCGAGTCTCTATCGCCACGACCCTTGCGACGCAAACGCTTTGTCGGACAAACAGCGCGTACAGCCGCGGCATGGCATATTTATTTCTGTATAACGATGGTACAATCCGGTAACGCCGCGCGCATGATCCGTATCCATACTGCCCTGATTTGTTGCGGAATCGCACTTTCCACCGTCGCAGCTGTTAAGGCTAACCCACCGCAAACCCGGTCACAAACCGCGCCTGTTTTATCCAGCTACGCCACCGTAGCGGGGCAGGTCGTCGGCGCCCCGCTGATCCTCGATGTGCGGATCACGGTCGCCGATCGGATCAAGGCGAAGGAAGCCCCCGGACTCGCTCCCGACCGCGCTCGATTCTTTATGGAAGCCGATGTGACCGCGCTGATTCGCGGCCCGAGCGCAATGCCGACCCATATCAGCTTCCTCGCAGACGTTCCGCTCAATGCGAAAGGCAAGCCGCCCAAATTGAAGAAGCAGCGCATGCTGCTGTTCGCGCGGCCCGTGCAGGGCCAGCCGGCGCAGATCGTGCTCACCACGCTCGACGGCCAGCAGGCTTGGACCCCCGAGCTCGACGCGATGGTCCGCAGTATCGCGCGCGACCTGCTTGCCGCGGATGCGCCGCCTGCGATCACCGGCGTGGGCAATGCCTTCCACGTCCCCGGATCGCTCCCCGGCGAAGGCGAGACGCAGGTCTTCCTGCAGACCGCGAACGGCGCGCCGGTGTCGCTCCAGATCCTGCGCCGTCCCGGAGAGCAGACGCGCTGGAGTGTCTCATTGGGGGACATTGTCGACGAATCGGCCGGGGCGCCGCAGCACGGCACCTTCCTCTGGTACCGCCTCGCCTGCGGCCTGCCGCGCAGCCTGCCGGCCGAAGCGGTCGAATCGGACGATCCGGCGAACGCCGCCAAGGCCCGCGAGGATTATCAGTTCGTCCTGCGCGACCTGGGGGCATGCGCCTAGCATATCGTCACCCCGGCGAAAGCCGGTCTCGCAAGGCAGGCTGCTCGCTTCATTGCCCGAGATTCCGGCTTTCGCCGGAATGACGGCGTTACTTCCGCTCGCGCACCAGCGTGATCCCGATCGATTCGCCCTTCTCGGCGATCGCGAGCTTCACGATCCGTACCTCCACGCGCCGCACGCGCGAATCGCCGACGAACAATGTCTCGCAGATATGCTCGGCGACTGCCTCGATCAGCGTGAAATGCACGTCCTTGGGCAGCGCCGTGGTGGCGGCGTGCTTCAGGTCGATATAGCTCTTCGAGGCCTTGAGCGGCGTGTCGGGATCGAATCGCTCGGGCATGTCGAGATCGACCGACACCGAGATTCGCAGCGGCTGGGGCAGGTGCGTCTCTTCGGAATAGACTCCGGTCAGGACTTCTACTTCGAGGTCGTGGACCTGAAGCTGGAGGAGATCGGGCAAATCTTCGCCTTTCGGGGAACTGGCCCGCGCCCATAGCAGAAGCGCGCGCCGGGAAAAGCCTTGGCCCCGGCCATCCGGTTCGCTTCCGTCACATTCAGCCTTGCGAAAGTGTGCGTCGGCGCTAAACGCGCGGCCCCCGATGCGCATGTCGGGCGTTAGGAAAGGAATGTATGAAGTGATCGCGCTGCTGCCGCTCAAGACCGTGGATCCCCAAGCCGTCGAGACTTTGCTCGATGCCGCTTTCGGGCCCGGCCGACGCGCGCGCACCGCGTATCGCATCCGCGCCGGCGTCTCGCCAATTCCCGGGCTGAGCTTCGCGGCCGTCGCCGAAGACGGCGCGCTGATCGGCGCGATCCAGTGCTGGCCGGTCGAGCTCGCCTGCGACGGCGGCGGCGCGGTCCCGATGGTGATGGTCGGCCCGGTAGCAGTCACACCCGAGCACCAGCAGGAAGGCGTGGGCCGGATGCTGATGGCGCGGATGCTCGAAGCCTTGCCCGATTGCGCCACGCCGGGCTGCGACGCGCTGATGCTCGTCGGCGACCCCGAATATTATGGCCGTTTCTTCGGCTTCACGGCGGAGAAGACCGGCGGCTGGCGGCTGCCCGGCCCGTTCGAGCCGCACCGCCTGCTCGCGCGCGGCCCCGGCGTGCCGGGTTGCGCGGGCCAGGTTGGAGCCCGTCTTCGACGCGCGGCCTGAGCCGCGAACGCCAGGGCTTCCAATGTAGGATTTGGTCTGCTTTGAACCCTGCGCATGGCCGATCCTTCATCGCCCTTCCTCCGCACCGCTCGTTTTCCGAAGCGCTCGGGATGCGAGAATGACGGGGGACGTAGTGGCAACTTCGCCAACTTCCGCGGCTTCGGCCGGTTCGCGGGCTGAAGCGAATCGCATGCCCTCCGCGCCCCCACCCGACTTCTCGAGCCTCTCGCTCGCCGAGATCGCAAGGCTCGCCGAATCGAATCGTCTGCCTCCGGTCGAGAGCTGGAATCCGGAGCATTGCGGGCACAGCGACATGCGCATCGCGCGCGACGGGACCTGGTTCCACCAAGGTTCCCCGATCGGGCGCGCGCCGATGGTGCGGCTGTTCTCGACGATTCTCAGGCGCGAGCCCGACGGGCGCTTCGTGCTCGTCACGCCCGTCGAGAAGCTCGACGTGGACGTCGAGGACGCGCCGTTCGTCGCGGTGGAGATGAAGGCCGAGGGCGAAGGCGCAGCGATGCGCATCGCCTTCCGCCTCAACACGGGCGACCTCGTCACCGCCGGCCCCGACCACGCGCTGCGTTTCGAAGCGCGCGAGGATGGCCCCCACCCCTATCTCCACGTCCGCGCGGGGCTCGAGGCGCTGATCGCGCGCAGCGTCTATTACGAACTGGCCGAGATCGCGTTGTCGAACGGCAGCGCCCCGCCGGGCGTATGGAGCGACGGCGCCTTCTTCGCGCTGGAGCCCGCGGCATGAACCTCGTCGAACGCCTCCGCGTCGCTCTCGCGGCCGAGCATGGCGAAGTGCTGCTACCCGGCGACCATTTCGATTTCGACCCCGAAGGCCGCGGCCATCCCGCCGCGGTGCTCGTCGCGGTCACCGACCGGTCCGATCCGGGCGTGATCCTCACGCAACGCACCGAGACGCTGCGCCGCCATGCCGGACAGATCGCCTTTCCAGGCGGGCGGATCGATCCAGGCGACGACGGACCGATCGGTGCGGCGCTACGCGAGGCCGAGGAGGAGATCGCGCTTCCCGCGTCGCAGGTCGCGGTTATCGGCACCGCGGACCGCTACCGCACCGTCACAGGCTATGACGTGACGCCGGTGATCGGCGTGGTCCCGCCCGATCTCGCGCTCGTTCCCGCCGAGGCCGAAGTGGCGTATGTGTTCGAAGCCCCTTTGTCGTTCCTGCTCGATCATGCCAACCATCGTGAGGCGCGCGCGAATTACCAGGGGCACGAGCGGCGCTATTACGAGATAATGTGGGGCGATCGCCGCATCTGGGGGGCCACTGCGGCGATGATCGTCAATCTTTCGCGGCGGCTCAAATGGACAGCGTGATACTTCCCGAGGCCGAGTGGCGCCGCCGCGCCGGGCTCGACGCGCTGGTCGCGGTGCTCGGCGACGCGCGCTTCGTCGGCGGATCGGTGCGCGACACGCTGCTCGGCATTGCGGTTTCGGACGTCGATCTCGCCACGCCGCTCGCGCCCGAACGCGTGGTGGCGCTGCTCAAGGGCGCCGGGATCAAGGCGGTACCCACCGGAATCGAGCACGGCACGATCACGGCGGTGATCGAAAGCGGGCCGGTGGAAGTGACGACGCTGCGCCGCGACGTCTCGACCGATGGCCGCCGTGCGACGGTGGCCTTCACCGACGACTGGCGCGAGGACGCGGCGCGGCGCGACTTCACGATGAACGCGCTCTATGCCGACCCGCGGACCGGCGCGATCTTCGATTATTTCGGCGGGCTCGCCGATCTCGATGCCCGGCACGTCCGCTTCATCGGCGACCCGCTCCAGCGCATCGCCGAGGATCATCTGCGCATCCTGCGCTTCTTTCGCTTCCTCGCGCGCTTCGGCGACGTCCCCGATCCGGCCGGGCTCGAGGCGTGCACGGTGCGCGCGAAGGATCTGATGGCGCTCAGTCGCGAGCGAATCCGCGACGAAATGCTCAAGCTTCTCGTCGCGAAGGATGCGGTGCGCGTCGTGCGGCTGATGATCGAGCGCGGCATCTTCGTGCCCGTCCTGCCCGAGATCGTCTCCGCGGAACGCCTAGCGCATCTTGCCGCGCGCGAGGTCGAGTCCGGCGTGGCGCCCGACCCGATCCGGCGGCTCGCAGCACTACTTCCTGCCGAAGCAGCCGAGCCGGTCGGTGCGCGGCTCAAGCTGTCAAACGCCGAGCGCAAGCGGCTCACCGCCGCGGTGTTGCCGCCGGAAGGCGCTGCCCGACCCCTTGCCTACCGCACCGGGCGCGTCACCGCGCTCGATCAGCTGCTACTTGCCGAACGCCCGGTCGCCGAGGCGGTCGAAGTGCGCGACTGGGAAATCCCGCGCTTCCCGCTCACCGGCGGCGCAATCGTCGCGCGCGGCGTCAAGGCCGGACCCGAAGTCGCGCGATTGCTGCGGCAAGTGGAGGAACAGTGGATCGCCGAGGGCTTCCCCGGGACGGACCGCGTCGATCAGATCGCCGATACGGTGGTCGGAACCGAAAGCAGCGCATAGGCGTCGTCGGACTTGAGCGCGCGCGAGTACAGGAAGCCCTGGCCATAGGTGCAGCCGAGCGCCGCGAGGGTCTGGGCCAGCTCGTTGGTCTCGATCCCCTCGGCCGTAGTCTGCATGCCCAGCGCTTGGGCGAGGCCAAGGATCGCACGCACGATCGCGATCTTGTCGCGGTCCGCGAGCATGCCCGAGACGAAGCTGCGGTCGATCTTGAGCAAGTCGATCGGCAGCTTCTGGAGATAGGCGAGGTTCGAGTAGCCGGTGCCGAAATCGTCCATCGCCAGCGTGGTGCCGAGATCCTTGAGCGCCTTCATCGTCTGCGCGATGCGATCGGGATCGTGAACGATCGCGCTCTCGGTGAGCTCGAGCGTGAGCCGCGTGCCCGCGACGCCGTGGCGATCGAGCGCCGCCTTGACCATCGCGGGGACCTGATCGCGCTGGAGCTGGATCGCCGAGAGATTGACCGCGACCTTGACGCCGCAATCGCCCCCCGCGCTGCGGTCCCATTCGGCGAGCGTGCGCGCCGCCTCGTCCATCGCCCAGCGGCCGAGGGGGACGATCAGCCCCGATTCCTCGGCAACCGGAATGAATTCGTCGGGCGACAGGCAGACGCCCTGCTCGTTGGTCCAGCGCGCCAGCGCCTCGAAGGCCGTGATACGGCCGGTAGCGAGGTCGCAGATCGGCTGATAGCTCAGCGTCATCTTCCCGTTTTCGATCGCGCGCCGCAGCTCGGTCTCGACGCCGAACTGCTCGCGGGCGATGTCGAAAGTGTGAGTCTGGTGAATCTCGGTCTTGCCGGTCTTCTTGGCGCGCTTGACCGCGAACTGGGCGTGACGGACCAGTTCCTCGGGATCGCCTTCATTGTCAGCGCCGAGAGCAATGCCGATCGAGCAATCGACGCGGATCTCGAAGTCCGAGAGGCGGAACGGATTGGCCAGCGCAACCTCGATGCGCTTGGCGACGTGGAGCGCGTCGCTCGGCCCGTCGTCGAGCGCGAGCAGCACGCCGAATTCGTCGCCACCCATCCGAGCCAGCACGTCGTGCCCGCGGAGAGCACCCTTCAGCCGGCGCGCAACCGAGATAAGCAGCTCGTCGCCCGCGAGCCCGCCCATGCACGCATTGACGCGGCTGAACCGGTCGAGATTGACCACCATCACGGCATGGCGTGCGACATTGCCTGGCTTGATGTTGTTCTCGATCGTGTCGGAGAAGCCGGCGCGATTTGGCAGCCCGGTGAGGCTGTCGGTCGCCATCTCGCGGCGGAGGCTGTGCTCCGTGCGCAGCTCGGAGGTGTGATCGACCAGAGTCACCATGCAGCGCAGCGCGCGACGACGGTCGGCGCGCCTCGCGAACATCACGTGAAAATGACGGCAATCGACTTCCTCGCCGAAGCGCCAGCTCAGCTCACATTGCGTCTCGTCGGATTCGAGGAAGCGGCGGATGCGCGGGCCGAGGAGGCGGACGAGGGGCGAATCGGCCGCGACCGCGCCGAGCCCGGCCCGGCGGAACGGGCGGTTGACTGCATCGAATGCGAGGGTGTCGCCGTGAAGCTCGATCACCGCGGCGGGGATCGGGAGCATGTCGAGCATGAGGACGGTCGCACTCGGGCCGAGGGCACGCGGATCGGGCGCCTGCGGGACGCGCGGCGGTATTTCGACCGGAGCTTTCTTCGCCCGCGTGAAAACCATCGCACCGGGGCTAACGGGGATTGGTTAAAGGCCCCTGAAGCGAAGCTTTCCGAAAGCGATCAGAATCGATTGTCGCGGGGAAAGCCGTTGGGTGCCATCCGCCCCGCCGCCCCCCGCGCGGCGCGCCAAGGGGAAAGGTCGGTCTCGGTGCGCGTGCGGCCGGTTTCGCCGCCCATCGCCCAGCTCAAGCCTTCTTCCATCCGGAAGGTGCGGGCATCGGAAAGCCCGCCTTCGCGATACCGCTGGAGCTGCACCCCCTGCCCGCGCGCCAGCTCGGCGACTTCGCTCAAGGGGAAGACGAGCAGCTTGCGGTTGTCGCCGATCGCGGCGACTGCGTTGTCGCCCGGCGCGAGCGGCCGGACAAGCCGGAGCTGCGCGCCCGAGCGGGGCGTCACCACTTGCTTGCCCTTGCGCGTCTCGGCCAGGACATCCTCCACCTTGACGACGAAACCACGGCCATCGGTCGCCGCGACGAGCAGCCTCTCGGCAGCGCTCGCGGGCATCAAGCTGACGATCTGGCGCTCGCCTTCGAGATCGATCATCAGGCGCACCGGTTCGCCGAACCCGCGTCCGCCGGGCAGCTTGTCCGCCGCCAGCGTGTAGAAACGACCGTTGTCGGCGGCGAGGATCAGCTTGTCGGTGGTCTGCGCGGGGAAGGACAGGAACGCCTCGTCGCCTTCCTTGAACTTCAAATCGGCGAGCTGCGCCGGATCGACATGCCCCTTCATCGCCCGGATCCAGCCGCGCGCCGAGAGGATCACGGTGATCGGTTCGCGCTCGATCATCGCCTCGAGCGGAATTTCGCGCGCTGGCGCGGCCTCCTCGATCGTGGTGCGGCGCTTGCCGAGCGCGGTCTCGGCGCCGTAGCGCTCGAGCATCTTGCCCATGTCGCGCTTCATCCGCGTGCGCTGACGCGCATCGGAAGAGAGCAGCAGTTCGAGCTCGGCTTTTTCCTTCTCCAGCGCCTCCTGCTCGCGCTTGAGCTCCATCTCCTCGAGCCGGCGCAGCGAGCGCAGTCGCATATTGAGGATGGCCTCGGTCTGGCGATCGGTCAGCTGGAACTCGGCGATCATCACCGGCTTTGGCTCGTCCTCGGTGCGGATGATCTCGATCACGCGATCGAGGTTGAGAAAGGCGATGATGTAGCCCGCGACCAGCTCGAGCCGGTCGGCGATCCTGGCGAGGCGGTGCTCGGACTTGCGGCGGAGCACGACGAACTGATGCTCGACCCAGGCGAGCAGCGCCTCGCGCAGGCTCATCACGCGCGGCGTGCGATGCTTGTCGAGCACGTTGAGGTTGAGCGGCACGCGGCTTTCGAGATCGGAGAGGCGATAGAGGCTCTCCATCAGCGTCTCGGCGTCGACGGTCCGGCTGCGCGGCTCGAGCACGATGCGAATGTCGTCGGCGCTCTCGTCGCGGACGTCGGCGAGGATCGGCAGCTTCTTCTC
>JAEWCK010000328.1 GCA_023390675.1 Pseudomonadota bacterium | reverse complement strand
AACAGCTTCGCCACGTAGCGCGATCAAGCACGCCGCGCCGACCGAGCGCATGGTGCAGGTGAGAAGTCGGACATTCAGCATGGTAGACGCAGATTATTTCCTCACCGTCGCGAACCAGACGCTCTGGGTGCTGGCACTTGCCGCGGCGCCGATCCTGATCCCTGCGCTGGTTTCCGGCCTGATCCTGGGCATGATCCAGGCCGCGACCTCGATCCAGGAACAGACGCTGTCGTTCGTTCCCAAGCTGATCGTGGTGGGCGTCAGCCTCGTCATCTTCGGCGGCATGATCCTCACGCTGCTGGGCGATTTCACGACCGGCATCTTCGAACGCATTCCGGACCTGGTGAAATAGCTTGCTCGGCTTCGGCCTCTCGATCGAGCCGCAGCTCTGGGCTCTGCTCTTCGCGATGGTGCGGATCGGCGCGGCGTTCGTCGCGGCGCCGGTGTTCAGCGCGGTGGCGGTCCCGCTGCCTGCGCGCATCGCGCTGTCGGGCGCGATCGGCGTGCTCGTCGTCAATGTCGCGCACATCGTGCCGCCGCCGCAGATCTTCGCGCTTTCGACCTTCCTCGCCGTGGGCGCCGAGGCGCTGATCGGCCTCGCGATGGGTTTCGTCCTCCAGATCGCCTTCGCCGCGCCGATGATCGCGAGCGAGGCGATCTCGATGTCGATGGGGCTCGGCTTCGCAAATGCCGTCGATCCGGGCACCAATCATTCGACGCCTGCGATCGGCACCTTCCTGTCGCTGATGCTCACCTTGCTCTTCCTTGCGGTCGACGGGCACCTCGTCCTCGTCGATCTGGTGGTGCGCAGCTATGGCGTCATGCCCCCGGGTGCGTGGATCGCGCCCGAGCGGCTGCTCAACATCGCGATGTTCGGCGGCTACGCCTTCATGGCCGGGCTGCTGCTTGCGCTGCCGATCGGCTTCCTGCTGCTCTGCCTCAACATGATCGTCGGCATGCTCAGCCGCGCCGCTCCCGCGCTCAATCTGTTCGCGGTGGGCCTGCCCGCCAGCCTGCTCTTCGGCGTCGTCGCGCTGCTGCTCGCGCTGCCGGCGATGGGCGATTACATGCTCGTCATCGTGCGTGAGGCGCTCGCGGCGATGCCCCAATTGGTGCTGGGCTGATGTCGGAGAGCGCCGGCGAAAAGACAGAAGCCCCGACAGCCAAGCGCAAGCGCAAGGCAGCCGAAGAAGGCCAACTACTTCAATCGAAGGATTTCGGCACTGCGCTGATCGTCCTGCTCGGCTGCGCCTGGATCGCGATGCTGGGTCCGGCGCTGATCGGGGCGTGCAAGGAAGTGATGATCACCAGCTTCGCCTTCGGGCGCGGCGAGATCGAGCATTTCGAGCCGTGGCGGCCGATCGCGGCGGCGGGCGGCAAGCTCGCGGTGCCTATGGGCGTGCTGCTCGCGCTCTCGGTCGCGGGCGCGATCCTCAGCCATGTGGGATTGAGCGGCCTCAGGTGGAACGCCGGGCTGTTCGCGCCCAAGGGCTCGCGGATCAATCCCGCCTCGGGGCTCAAGCGCATCTTCGGCCCCAATGGCTGGATCGAGCTCGGCAAGGCGCTCTTGAAGGCGCTGCTGCTCGGCAGCATCGGCACATGGCTGCTCTGGTCGCTCACCTTCAAGTCGATCGGGCTCGTCCAGGGCGATCTGCGCGGCGCGGTCGGCGCGCTGGGCGGCGAGTTCATGACCCTGTTGTTCGTGATGGCCGGGGGCTTGCTGATCATCGCGGGCGTCGACTTGCCGATCCAGCTGGTCCGCCATCTCGGCCGCCTCAGGATGAGCAAGCAGGAAATCCGCGACGAGCACAAGGAATCCGAAGGTTCGCCCGAGGCCAAATCGGCGCAGCGCCAGCGCCGGCACGAGATCGCCAAGGGCGGCTTCCGCAAGGCGGTCCAAAGCGCGCATGTCGTGCTCACCAATCCGACGCACTTCGCCGTGGCTTTGCGCTACGATCGCGGCGCCGATCAGGTCCCCGTGCTCGTCGCCAAGGGCCGTGGCGCGACCGCGCTTGCGATCCGCGAGCTCGCCGCCGAACTGGACGTGCCCGTGCTCGAATATCCGCAGCTCGCCCGCGCGGTCTACTATACCAGCCGCGAGAACCAGGAGATCCGCGACGATCTCTACATGGCGATCGCGACGGTTCTGGCCTTCGTCTTCGGGGTCAATGCGCGCGCCGGCGGCGTCCAGCCGATGATCAGCGTGCCCGAGACTGCATTGTTCGACGAAAACGGGCGGAAATTGGCGCGCGCGACCTAAAGATCGCGTGTCCGCAGCCGCTTATCGGATGGGGGGAAGACCATGGCCATGGAATCGATCGCAAAGACGCTGGGGACCGGTTCCGGCATCGACATCAAGGCGCTCGTCGACAATCTCGTCGAGGCGCAGTTCGAGACCAAGAACACGATCCTGAAGCAGAAGTCGGACACGCTCGACGTGCAGATTTCGAAGCTCGGCGAATTGAAGAGCAGCATCACCGGCTTCTCCTCGGCGCTCGCGGGCCTTGCCTCGGGCGGTACGCTGATGACCCAGCCGACCAGTTCGAATACCGCCTTGCTCAAGATCGCCGCGCTCCCCGGCGCCAGGCTCGCCGGCACCAACGCGATCATGGAGGTGCGCCAGCTCGCCCAGTCGCAGGTGGCGAGCACGGACATCTATACCGGCGGCAGCGCCTCGGCGGTCCCGACGGGCACGCTCACCCTCACCTTCGGCACCGCGACGGTCGACAATGGGGCGATGACCGATTTCACCGCCGGCCCCGCCGCGCCGATCGACATCACGATCGATCCGGCGCAGGCGACGCTCGCCGGCGTCGCTTCGGCGATCAACGCAAAGCAGGCCGGCGTCACGGCTTCGATCCTCACCGATTCGGGCGGCGCGCGGCTGGTGATCAAGGGCGCAACCGGCGCCTCGCAGGCGTTCACGCTTTCGGGGATCGCGGGGCTCGAGGTCGGCAAGGACGTCACCGGCTCGTCGATCAACACGGTAGCGCAGGACGCGATCGTCTCGCTGGACGGCGTCCAGGCCACACGCACCACCAACACGATCTCGAACCTGATTCCGGGCACCAGGATCGATCTGGTCTCGGCCGCGCCCGGCACCAAGGTGACGATCGGCACGCAGGCGCCGACCGCGGCGATCAGCCAGACGATCACCAACTTCGTCGATACGTTCAACGAGGTCTACAAGCAGATCAAGGAAGCGACCGATCCGGTCGACGGGCCGCTGCGCCGCGATCCCGTCGCCAAGGACCTGCTCCGCCAGCTCCGCACCCTCACGACCCAGCCGCTCCTCACCGGCGTCGCCGCGGGCGCGCCGGCGACGCTGGCCGATATCGGCGTCGGTACCCAACGCGACGGCACGCTCAGCGTCAATGCGGCGCGCGTCGCGACCGTGCTCAACGACTATCCCGGCGAATTGGAGGCGATGTTCGCGAGCGGAGCGGGGCTGATCAAGGCGTTCTCGGACATCTCGGCGCGCGCCACCGACGCCAAGGTGGGTCTCGGCGTCAGCCTCAAGAACTATACCGACGCCAAGGACGACGTCGCCGAGGATCAGGAAAAGGCCGCCGCCGCGGCCGAGACGATGCGCACCCGGATGACGCGCCAGTTCGCAGGCATGGACGCGATCGTCTCGGCTTATAAATCGACCCAGAGCTTCCTTGAGCAGCAGGTCGACGCATGGAACAGGAATTGATGCGGTACGTCAGCGCGTTCTCGGCCGATCCCGCCGCCACCTATCGCCAGATCGATCTCGCCGGACGCACGACGGGCGCGGACCCGCACGCGCTGGTCGGGCTGCTCTACGAGGAATGCACGGGCGCGCTCCGCGCCGCCGCCTTCGCGGTCGAGCAGAACCGTCCGCAAGTGAAGAGCGAGCGCATCTCGCGCGCCACGGCGATCCTCTTCGCGCTCGAGGCCGGGCTCAATTTCGAGAAAGGCGGCGCCGTCTCGCGCACGCTCGCGACCTTCTATCACGGCCTGCGCGGCCAGATCCTCCAGGCCAGCCTCGGCCGCGACCCCGCGCCCTTCCGCGAAGCCGCCGATAGCCTCGAGGAGATCGCCGGCGCCTGGTCGAGCGTCCGCGCCGGCTAGCCCCAGCGCTCGAGGATCGCCTCCACGCTCGCATCTTCCTGCGGCGTGATTTCGGCCGGCGTCGCCGAGAAGCGCGGCGCGGGCATCGGCTGCATCGCCCCGGCCGGCGCCGCGAAGGTGTCGCGCGCGCGGTTGTGCGGGTGGAGCGGCGCCTCGGCGAGCGACAGCACCGGCGTCACGCACGCCTCGGTCCCCTCGAACTGCGCGGCCCATTCGTCGCGCCCGCGCGTCGCGAACGCGCCCGCCATCGCCTCGGCCATCGCGGGCCAGCCCGCCCGGTCGAACTGGCTGACGCGCTCCGAGCCCAGCCCGAGCCCTTCCCACAATGCCCGGAACGCCCCCGGATCGAGCGCGCCCACCGC
Organism: Pseudomonadota bacterium; assembly: GCA_023390675.1. Classification (GTDB taxonomy): domain Bacteria; phylum Pseudomonadota; class Alphaproteobacteria; order Sphingomonadales; family Sphingomonadaceae; genus Sphingomonas. Next base: position 774 of record JAEWCK010000328.1, on the reverse strand, counting down.
GACGTGCCGCCCGTCGGCGCAGGCGTAGCAGCGATAGAAGGGCGCGCCGCCGTCGATCAGATTCGCTTGCCGCGCGTCGGACCAGCGCCCCGCGCCGTGGAGCGCGTAATAGAGCGTCATCAGCGCCGCCGCGCCATCGGTCTGTGCCGCCTCGACGACTTGCCCGCGCCCGGTCGCCTGCGCGGCGAGGAGCGCCGCCACAAGCCCCAGCGCAAGGAACGTCGCGCCCCCGGCATATTCGCCGAGCAGGTTGAGCGGCGGCACCGGCGCGGCGGCGGGTCCGATCGCGTGGAGCGCGCCCGCCAGCGCGAGATGATTGATGTCGGTCCCCGGCGTGCTGCCCAGCGGCCCCTCCCGCCCCCAGCCGCTGGTGCGCGCATAGACGAGCCGCGGATTGGCGGCGAGGCAGCGCGCCGGATCGAGCCCCAATTGCTCGGCGATCCCCGGCCGGAACCCCTCGATGACGCCGTCGGCCAGGGCGATGATCGCCAGCGCCCGCTCGCGATCGGTCACGCTGGTCAGGTCGAGCGCGACTTCGCTGCGCCCGCGATAGAGGATCGGCGCGACCGCGCTTGCGTCCGCCACCGGCCGGCGGATGCGCACGACGTCGCATCCCATGTCGGCGAGCAGCATCGCGGCGAGCGACACCGGCCCCGGCACGTCCAGCTCGACGATCCGCACTCCCGCCAGCGGCCCATGGCTCGTCGCAACCATCTGTGTCCCCTGTAAGCCCGAATCACGTCATAGCCGTAGCGGCGCGCCGCGGTCCACGCT
>JAEWCK010000232.1 GCA_023390675.1 Pseudomonadota bacterium | reverse complement strand
GTCGGATGAGAGTACGACGGCCGCCGTCTCGCCGGGCGCGAGCCTGGTCGTCACGCGATATCCCGAAGCTTCAAGCAGCGGCCGCACGAACGAGGCCATCCAGCCGTCCGCATCGCCCGAAATCAGGCAGAGCGGCGCCTCGCCGCCCTCCTCGCGATCGGCATGCTCGTCGAACACCCAGAGCATGTCGATCAGCTCGACCTGCTCTCCATCGACCAAAGCGACTCCCGCCACCACCCCCGGCTCGCGCGCGGGCGCGATCTCCTCGGGCAGCATGACGATGTCGAGCGCTTCCTCGATCGCGTAGCTGACTTCGTTCGCGTCGTCCTTCAATCGCAGCACGTTGAGGCGCGCGCGGTCCTCGATATCGGCCTGCACCGCGAGCGGCAGGATGTGTCCGTCGATCGTCACGCGGAAGCGGCCGGCGGCGAAACGCACCTGGCTCGTATCGACCTGCTCGACGCGGTCGACCGCCGCGAGCGGCACGGCGCGCCGCACGCCGTCGAGATCGCGGAACAGCAAGGCGGGCAGCCCCGCCGCAACCGCTTCAACCTCTTCCTCCTCGAAACCGTGCGTTGCCTCGCGGCTGAAATCGAGTCCCGCGGCGGAAGCCATGCCCGCGCAATCGAGCAGCAGCATCGGCAGGCCCGAGTCGGGCAGCGTCTGGCCGGCATAGAGCCCGGTCGACATGACCGCGGGCGATGCCGGCTTGATCACCAGCTCCTCATTGTCGAGCACCGTATCGGCGGCGAGCCCATAGCTGCCTTCGCTCACGCTGACGATCGAGATCATCCGCGGCGCGCCCGATCGCGCGCGTTCGATGCCGAGCACTTCGCACAGGTTGATCAGCGGCATCCGCCGGTCGCGCACGGTCAGCACTTGCCGCCCGCCGATTTCGTCGATGCGGATCGCGTCGCCATGATCGCTGACGATCTCCTCGATCGCCTGTCGCGGGATCGCGAAGCGCTGTCCGCCCGCACCCACCACGATCGTCGAGATGATCGACAGCGTCAGCGGGACATGGATCGCAATGCGCAGGCCCTTGCCGGGATTGTTGTCGAGCTCGACGCGCCCGCCGATCTGCTCGATCGCGGCTCGGACCACGTCCATGCCGACGCCGCGGCCCGAGATTTCGGTGACCTGGTCCTTGCTCGAGAGCCCGGGCTCGAACACCAGCTCGAGCCTGGCGCGTTCGGAGAGGTTGCGCAGCTGGCGCTCGTCGCGGCCATGCGAGGCGAGCTTGGCGATCAGCCGGTCGATATCGATCCCGCGCCCGTCATCGGCGATCTCGACGATGATCTGGTTGCCCGACTGGCGCGCCGCGACGCTCAGCCGGCCATTTTCGCGCTTGCCCGCGGCGCGGCGCTCGGCCGGCGCCTCGATGCCGTGGTCGATCGCGTTGCGGATGATGTGGACGAGCGGATCGCGCATCACTTCGATCATCTCGCGATCGAGCTCGACGTCCGAACCGTCGATGTGCAGGCTTACCGACTTGCCGAGCCCCGCCGCGGTATCGCGCACCATGCGCGGCAGCGGGGAGAAGAGCGCGTCGATTTTCTGCATCCTCGTGCGTGTGACGGTATCGCGCATTTCGCCGACGGTGAGCGAAAGCCGCTCGAGCGCGGCCTCGATCGTGGGGTCGACGTCGCCGCTCCTCAGGCGCCGCGCCAGCTCGTTGCGCGCGAGCACCATGTCCGACATGCCCGACATCATCCGGTCGAGCAGCTCGACGTTGAGGCGCACGCTGCGCGCCGGGGCGCGCTGGATGTTCGGCCCGTTGCCCTGCGCGATTTGCTCCGCGCCCTCGGCGAGCGCCGCGACCAGCAGGTCGTCACCGCTGTCGTCGAGGCTCACGCCGGTATCGATCGCCTCGACCAGCTCGCCGATTCGGTCGACGATCGCGAGCACGGCGTTGACGAAGCCGCGATCGGGGATGCGGTTGCCGTCGCGCACCTGCTGGAGCACGTCCTCCGCGGCGTGGCTCAGCCGCGCCAGCCGCGGCAGATCGAGGAAGCCGCAGCTCCCCTTCACGGTATGCACGAAGCGGAAGATCGCATCGAGCCGCGCGCGATCGCCGGGATGCGCTTCCCAGGCGACGATCTCGCCCGAAAGCGCTTCGAGCGTCTCGCGCGTCTCCGCGATGAATTCCTGAAGCAGGTCGTCCATGAGGCCCCGGTGGCAATTGCCACCCGGTTCTGCGCCCGGGTTGGTTAAAGCCGCGTTAGTGCGCGCCCTTCCCTTCGCTCCCGAATCGGGGTACAGGCCCGCCCGCTATGCAACGCCTCAGCCTCTGCCCGGAAAACGGTACGGTCGCCCTTCGCGGGTGACGAACGGGTGCTGCACCCGTTCGGGGTGCAGCTTGGGCCGGGCGCAAGCCAGCCGCGGAATCGAGCCGCGGGCACTCCCGAAAATTCGCAGCGATCTGCAAGGGAGTGAAGTCATGGACCAGTTCAGCATCCACCAGACCCAGGGAGCGCCCCTCAAGCTGTGGGACAGCGCCGGCCCTTTCGAGGCCGGTGCGATGCAGCAGCTCCGCAACGTCGCCAGCCTGCCCTTCGTGTTCGGTCACGTCGCCGGCATGCCCGACGTGCATTGGGGCAAGGGCGCGACCGTCGGTTCGGTGATCGCCACCCGGGCGGCGATCGTGCCGGCCGCGGTGGGCGTCGATATCGGCTGCGGGATGATGGCGGTACGCACCTCGCTCACCGCGAGCGACCTGCCCGACAATCTCGGGAGCATCCGCGCCGAGATCGAGCGGACGGTGCCGAAGGGCTTCGAGAGCACGCAGGGAAGCAATTTCCTGAAGGGGGGATGGCGCGACACGCCGAACGCCATTGCGCGCGTGTGGAACGACAAGTTCGAGACGCGCTGGCGGGCGATCCTCGCCAAGCATCCGAAGCTCGATGGCAGCACCGGCAACCAGCTGGGCTCGATGGGCGGGGGCAACCACTTCATCGAGGTCTGCCTCGACGAGGAGGACCGCGTGTGGATGATGCTCCACTCGGGCTCGCGCGGGACGGGCAACCGGATCGGGACCTATTTCATCGACGCCGCGAAGGAGGCGATCGCGAAGGAGAAGCTCGACTTCCACCTGGCCGACAAGGACCTCGCGTTCCTGAGCGAAGGCTCGCAGCTCTTCGACGATTATATCGAGGCGATGCACTTCGCGCAGGACTATGCGATGGCGAACCGCGAGCTGATGATGGGCCGCGTCCTCGAGGCGCTGCGCAAGCATCTGCCGGCGTTCCGGACCGACAAGCGCGCAATCAACTGCCACCACAATTATGCGACCCGGGAGCAGCATTTCGGCGAGCAGGTGTGGCTCACCCGCAAGGGGGCAGTCAGCGCGCGGGCGGGCGAGCTCGGGATCATCCCGGGATCGATGGGAACCGGCAGCTTCATCGTCGAGGGGCTGGGCAACGAGCAGAGCTTCTGCTCCTGCTCGCACGGCGCGGGCCGGGTGATGTCGCGCGGCGAGGCCAAGCGGCGGATAACGCTCGAGCAGCATGCTGCGGCGATGCAGGGCATCGAGGCGCGGGTCGACGAAGGCGTGCTGGACGAGAGCCCCGCCGCCTACAAGGACATCGGCGCCGTGATGAACGCGCAGCAGGACCTCGTGGCGATCCGCCACCGCCTGCGGCAGATCGTCAATGTGAAGGGGTGAAGGGGAGCGGCAGCCATGCGCTGCCGCTCCTTCCCGTCGCTCAGACCCGGAAGCTCGCCCCGAACAGCAGCACGTCGGCGTCCGGCGGGCTCACCTGGAGCACGCCGCCGCCCTGCGTCACCAGCGCGTGCGCCAGATAGGCCGCCGCGGCGCGCGGCGTGATCGGCAGGTCGTCGCGGCCGCCCGCCAGCGCGCTGCGCAGCTCGGGATCCAGCACGATGCGCGGCCCGTCGGCGCGGACGACGATCTCGATCTGGCCGTCATGGATCTCGGCGCCGATATCGAGCTGCCCGCCGCGGATCAGCGCGTCGCCGCCGATCAGCGCGAGATTGAGGAGAACCTTGATCGCCTGCTTGGGCAGCACCGGGTCCTCGACCATCCAGCCGACCTGCACGCGGTGATTGTCGCCGAACAGCCCTTCGAGCGAGGCCTGCGCCTCGCGCGTGTCGACGGTTTCGCCGAAGCCGCCCGCCGCGCCGAAGGCGAGCCGGAAGAATTTGAGCTTGTTGGCCGATGCCCGCGCGCTCTCGTTCAAGAGCTCGAGGCAGCGCGCGCGCATCTCCGGGTCATGCTCGTCGGCGAGCAGTTCGAGCCCGTTGTTGAGCGCCCCCACCGGGCTCAACAGGTCGTGGCACAGCCGCGAGCAGAGCAGGCTGGCGAAGTCGGTCGGCGAGATGTTCAAGATGGAAGCTCCAGAGTTGCAGCTTCCTTGCCGCAGCGGGGCGACACCTGCAAGCGTGCTCACTAATCCTCCCCCGCCAGGGGGAGGTGGCATGCGGAGCATGACGGAGGGGGCGGAAGCACGCCGATGATTGGCGGTTCCCCTCCTCCTCCGTCGCCATCGGCGACACCTCCCCCTGGCGGGGGAGGATAAGGACGTTGCGCCCGCGCCGGTTAGCGCTACCATCGCCAGAAATCGGAGGGGAGAGAAGAGGATGCCCAACCTGCTGCCCACGCTTGCCGCCGCTGCGCTGCTGATGGGGGCGCCGCTCCCCGCGATCGCCCAGTCGAAGCCCGCCGCCACCGCAACCTTCAAGATCGACAAGGCGCGCCTCGACAAGGCGCTCGCGCAGATGGTCGCGGGCGGGCATGCCGCGGGCGTCTCGGCGCTGATCTGGAAGGACGGGCGCGAGATGTATTACGGCGAGAACGGCGTCGCCGATCGCGAAGCCAACCGGCCGATGCGCCGCGACACGCTGGTCCAGATCTATTCGATGACCAAGCCGGTCACCGGCGTCGCGCTGATGCAGCTCTGGGAGCAGGGAAAGTTCGGGATCGACGATCCGCTGTCGCGCTACCTCCCCGAATTCGCGACGATGCTGGTCGAGGACGGCAGTGGCGGCTGGCGCCCGTCCACGCGCCCCGTGCTGATCCGCGACGTGCTGCGCCACACCGCGGGCTTCGCCTATGGTGGCGGGCCGAGTGCGGCGGAGAAGGCCTTCGCCGAGGCCGATCCGCTCGGGCTCGACCACGATCTCACCGAGTTCGGCCACCGCCTCGCGCACGTACCCCTGATGTTCGATCCGGGCGCGCGCTGGAGCTACAGCGCCGCGGTCGACGTCCAGGCCCTGCTCGTCGAGAAGCTCTCGGGGCAGAAGTTCGAGGATTACGTCCGCGAGCATATCCTCGTGCCGCTCGGCATGAAGGACAGCGGCTGGACCCAGCCCGACGATCGCCTCGCGCGCTTCGCAGCCACTTATCTCTACGGGCAGGACGGCAAGCTGACGCGCGAGGACGACAAGGTCACCCGCCAGCGCAACTTCCCGCGTCCGGCGATGACGATGGGCGGCGCGGGGCTGGTCGCGAGCATCGACGATTACATGCGCTTCGCCCGCATGCTGCTGGGGCAAGGCAGCCTCAACGGGGTGCGCATCCTCAAGCCCTCGACCGTGCGGATGATGTCGACCAACATGCTCGACCCGCGGATCACCGAGAAGAGCTGGCTGCCGAGCAAGGGCAATGTCGGCTTCGGGATCGATTTCGCGGTGCGCATCGGCCAGCCGAAGGACGATCAGGAGAATCGCGGCGCGGTCGGCGAGTTCTTCTGGGACGGCGCGGCTTCCACGCTGTTCTGGGTGGATCCTGCCAACAATCTGGCCGCCGTGTTCTTCGTCCAGACCAAGCCCTTCCAGAATGCGCTTCACCGCGATTTCCGTCGCGCCGTCTATGGCGATACCTATATGGGTCCCGCGGGCGACTGAACCGGGGCCGGCAGCAGTGCATCGATCCCGAACAGCGCGCGCATCGCGTCGCGCTTGGCGAGCATGTCCGCCAGCGTGTAGCGATCGAGCACGCCGAGGAACGCGCGCGTTGCCTCGTTGAGCACGCCCTGCATCCCGCACGCGGGCGCAACGAGGCAGTTGCCGCAATCCGCCATCTGGAAGCCGTCCTCGGTGTGCCGCACCACCGTGCCGATCCCGATCGCATCGGGCGCCGCGCCCAGCCGGATTCCGCCCGATCGTCCCCGCGCGCTCGCGACATAGCCGGCGCGCGCCAGGTCGTTGACCACCTTCATCAGATGGTTCTGCGATACGCCATAAGCCTTTGAAATCTCGGAGATCGAGCAGAGCCGCTCGGGGCGCGCGCCCAGATAGAGCAGCACGCGCAGCGCATAATCGGTGTAGCGCGTCAGGCGCATCGCCAAGGCCTCTCCGGTCGCATCGAATTATATATGTATTCTTCTTGCATGTTTTTCCAGATTCGTATAGATGCATTTGCAAGGCATGATTTGGAGTCGCGGCCATGGCCGAGCTTTCCACGATCGACGATGCGAGCCTCGGACGGCTTGTGGATCTGTTCTATGCGCGCGTCCGCGCCGATCCGCTGATCGGGCCGGTGTTCGAGGACGCAGTCGAGGATTGGCCGCATCATCTCGCGCTGCTCACCGATTTCTGGTCGTCGGTGATGCTCACCTCGGGCCGCTACAAGGGCCAGCCCGTCCCCGCACACCGCAAGCATATCGGCCGGATCGACCCGGCGATGTTCGATCGCTGGCTTGCGCTCTGGGCTAAGACGAGTTCGGAGCTGATGCAGCCCGAGGCTGCCGCGGCACTCCAAGCCAAGGCCGCGCGGATCGCCGAGAGCCTTCAACTCGCGATGTTCTTCGAATTGCCCCCGGTCCCGCGCGGCCGGGCCGCCTGATCTTCAAGGAGGAGTGTCATGTCCAACGCACCGCTCGTCGACCTTAGCGTCCACCACAAGCCCGCCGATCTTTCCGATCGCATCGCCTTCGGCTTCACCAAAATGCTGCGCTTCTGCGCCGACACTTTCTTCGCAAAGCGCTACGGCCATCGCGCGATCGTGCTCGAGACGGTGGCGGCGGTGCCCGGCATGGTCGGCGCGACGATCAACCACCTCAAATGCCTGCGCCGCATGTGCGACGACAAGGGCTGGATCCGCACGCTGATGGAGGAAGCCGAAAACGAGCGGATGCACCTGATGACCTTCATCCAGATCGCGAAGCCCACCTTGTTCGAACGCTTCGTGATCCTCGCGGTGCAGTGGGTGTTCTATCTCGCCTTCTTCGCCCTCTATCTGGTCAGCGCAAAGACCGCGCACCGCGTCGTCGGCTATTTCGAGGAGGAGGCGGTGATCAGCTACACGCACTACCTCGCCGAAATCGACGAGGGCCGCAGCCCCAACGTCCCTGCCCCGGCGATCGCGCGCCACTACTGGAAGCTCGCCGAGGATGCGACGCTGCGCGACGTGGTGCTCGTGGTCCGCGCCGACGAGGCGCACCATCGCGACGTCAACCACGGCTTTGCGAGCGAACTGGCCGGGCTCGATGTCGATGCCGAGCGCATCGCGCCCTATCCCGACCACGCCGACGATATCCGTCAGGCAGCCTGATGATCGTGCCCTATCGATCCACGCC
>JAEWCK010000210.1 GCA_023390675.1 Pseudomonadota bacterium | reverse complement strand
GCGATCGACCAGGCCGGCGAGCAGCTCCATCAGGAAGTCGTTCCGCGCAGCCCCGCCATCCACCGACAACGTCTCGACGCGATAGCCGAGATCGGCCTCGGCCGCTTCGAGCACGTCGCGGATCTGCAGTGCGATCGCGTCGAAGGCGGCGCGGGCGACATGCCCGGGCCGCGTGCCGAGCGTCATGCCCGAGATCATCCCGCGCGCCCCATCGCGCCAGTGCGGCGCGCCCATGCCGGCGAGCGCGGGCACGAAGCTGACTCCGCCGGCATCGGCGACCCCGATCGCGAGCTCGGTCAGCGCATGCTGATCTCGCAGCCCGAGCAGGCTGGTGGCGAAGGCGATCAGATGTCCCGACACCGCGATATTGCCTTCCAATGCGTGCCGGTTTCCATCGGCGCCGCCCCAGGCGATCGTCGCGGAGAGGCCGTGCGCCGAGCGCAGCCGCTGCGGCGTGAGCGCCATCAGCGACGATCCGGTGCCGCAGGTCACCTTGACTCGCCCCGGCGCGTCGATGCCGTGGCCGAACAGCGCGGCGTGCGAATCCGCCATCACCGCATGGACGGGGATACCGGCGGGAAGGGAGGTGACTCCCGCGCGCGTCTCGCCGAAGCGGCTGTCGGACGGGCGTACTTCGGGCAGCATGATGAGCGGCACCGCGAAAAGCTCGGCCATGTAGGCATCCCAACCGCCCGTTTCGAGCCCGAACAATTGGGTGCGCGAGGCATTTCCGGGATCGGTCGCGTGGACGCCGCCGGTCAGCTTCCAGAGCAGCCAGCTGTCGATCGTCCCCGCCCTTAGCGCGCCCTGTGCGGCACGTGCCCGGCCGCCGGGGATATTGTCAAGCAGCCACGCGAACTTGCTCGCCGAGAAAAGCGGATCGAGTCTTAGTCCCGTGCGCTCGCGGACTTCTTCCTCGAACCCCGCCGTGCGCAGCGCCGAACAACGGGGCGACGTGCGCAAGCATTGCCAGAGGATCGCCGGGCCGGCGGGTTCGCCGGTGCCAGCGTCCCAGAGCATCGCCGTCTCGCGCTGGCTCGAGATGCCGATCGCCGCCACGGCATGATGCGGCGCGCGCTCGATCACCTCGGCGATCGCGGCGGCGACGCTTTCCCAGATCGCTGCGCCCGATTGCTCGGCCCACCCGGATTGCGGATGGCCCGTGCGGATGGGCCGCCACGCCTGCGCGAGGATCGCGCCGCTTTCGGAGAGCAGCAGCGCCTTGGTGTTGGTGGTGCCCTGATCGATGGCGAGGATTGCGGGGAGCTGGTGGGAAGTTGTCAGGGGCATGCTGCGGGTCTGGCCTTCAGGTTCAAAATTATGCACAACATAGAATATTTCGAAATGTTTCGATTATGTCTCCATATTTCATCAAAGCACAAGTTTGACAGCGTGACGTTCGCCGTGCAGACGGGGTAGGCGCAAGAAACGAAAATAAACGAAGGTTATGCCATCGGTTCCGGGCGAAGCGATGGCGTGGGCGAGTTGCGGAGAGCGATCAAGAGGGCGGCGACGATGCATGCCGGCTCTGCTGCTCTATCGCGGACAGGGGACGAGGATGGCGAGAGCGAACCACCGCGGCGACGACGCGGATTTCAGGCGCGGCGACGGTTCGGGTGCGCTCGCCAATGGCCGGCGGAGAAAGATCCTCGCCTGGCTGCAGGAGGAAGGCAGCGCGCGCGTCCGCGATCTTTCGGCGGCGTTCGCGGTCTCCGAAGTCACGATCCGCCAGGACCTCGAGCGGCTCGAAGCCGAAGGGCATATCGTCCGCGAACATGGCGGCGCGTATCTTGAAACGATGCCCCAGCAGGTCCGCGCGCTCTCGCTGCAGCATCTGACCAACATGGACGCCAAGCGCCGCATCGGCCGCGCCGCTGCCGCGCTGATCGACGATGGCGAGACGATCATTTTCGACAGCGGCTCGACCACCACCGAGGTCGCCGCGAACCTGACCAGCCGGCAGGATCTGACCGTGATCACCAACGGGCTCAACATCGCGCTGATGCTCGGCGCCGTGCCTTCGATCTCGGTGCACATGCCGGGCGGCCATTTCAAGGCGCCGACGCTGTCGCTGACCGGCGAGCGGTCGGCGGACTATTTCCGCGGACTGTTCGCGCAGAAGCTGTTCCTCGCGACGGCGGCGATCTCGTTCGAGGCGGGGCTCACTTACCCCTCGCTCGCCGATCTTCACATCAAGCGCGCGATGATCGAATCGGCCGAGCGCGTCCATCTCGTCGCCGATTCCTCGAAGATCGGCCGCACTTCCTTCTCGGCGTTGGGCGGGATCGACCTCGTCCACTGCCTGATTACCGACAGCGGCATCGCCGATGCCGACCGCGTCGCATTCGAGGCGGCGGGGATCGAAGTTATCGTCGCATAGCTCTCGCCGGAAGCCGGGGGCGGCGTGGCGACGAGGCGGCCTCGCGAACAGGCGGCGGGGATGCAGCGATTTCCTGTTGACCCGCAAAATCGCCCGCACCAGTGTCGCCGCCGCCCCAGGAATGCCGCCATGCGCGGCGCGTATACCAACTGCCCGGAGGGGTGAATCAATGCACGAAATGGTTGAACGATCGGGACTTCGGGTCGCGGCGGTGCTCGCGGACTTCCTCGAGCGGCAGGCGTTGCCGGGGACGGGGGTCGATCCCGAGTCTTTCTGGCGCGGCGTGGCGTCGATTTTCATGCGATTTGCTCCCGAAAACGCAGCCCTGCTCGCCGCGCGCGGCGCCATCCATGCGCGGATCGATGCGTGGCATCGCAACGGCGGAGCGACGTCCGGGCCCGCTTATCAGGCGTTCCTGCGCGAAATCGGATACGTGGTCGACGAGCCAGCGCCCTTCACCGTCGCGCCCGAAGGTGTTGACGACGAGGTCGCGCGCCGCGCCGGGCCGCAGCTCGTGGTGCCGATCCTCAATGCGCGCTTCCTGCTCAACGCCGCCAATGCGCGCTGGGGCAGCCTGTACGATTCGCTCTACGGTACCGACGCGATTCCGGGGGCGCCTGCGGCGAAGGGCTATGACCCCGAGCGTGGGAACCGGGTGATCGCCTGGGCGAGGGATTTCCTCGATTATGCCGCGCCGTTGGCCTCGGGCTCCTGGCGCAACTGGGCCGGCGGGACGCCCGATCTCGCCGATCCGGCGCAGCTCGCCGGGCGAGCGGGCGACAATTGGCTGTTCCAACACAACGGCCTGCACATCGAACTGGTGATCGATCCCGAACATCCGATCGGCCGCGAAGACCCAGCCGGGTTGGCGGATATCCTGCTCGAATCGGCGCTCACGACGATCTGCGACCTCGAGGATTCAGTCGCCGCGGTCGATGCCGAGGACAAGGTCGCGGCCTATGCCAATTGGCTGGGGCTGATGCGCGGCGATCTCGAGGCCAGCTTCGACAAGGGCGGACAATGCCTGACCCGCACGCTCGCCGAAGATCGGAACTATACCGCGCCCGACGGGACCGGGTTCGCGCTGCCCGGTCGCAGCGTGTTGTTCGTCCGCAATGTCGGCCATCTGATGACAACCCCCGCGGTGCTGCTGGCCGATGGCGGCGAGGCGCCCGAGGGCATTCTCGACGCAATCGTCACGTCGCTGATCGGGCTGCACGACCTGAAAGGGCTGGGCAGGTTCCGCAACAGCCGCGCCGGATCGATCTACATCGTCAAGCCCAAGATGCACGGCCCCGCCGAGGCTGCCTTCACCAATCGGCTGTTCGACGCAGTCGAGGATCTGCTCGGGCTCGATCGTCACACGATCAAGGTCGGCGTTATGGACGAGGAGCGGCGCACCTCGGCCAATCTCGCGGCATGCATCCATGCCGTGAAGGACCGGATCGTGTTCATCAATACCGGCTTCCTCGACCGGACCGGGGACGAGATCCATACCTCGATGCGCGCCGGGGCGATGGTCCGCAAGGGCGCCATGAAGACGTCGGCGTGGATCAAAGCCTATGAGGACCGCAACGTACAGATCGGGCTCGCCTGTGGGCTTTCGGGCAAGGCGCAGATCGGCAAGGGGATGTGGGCCGCGCCCGATCGTATGGCCGAGATGCTCGCGCAGAAGATCGGCCATCCGCTGAGCGGCGCGACCACCGCTTGGGTCCCGAGCCCAACCGCGGCTACGCTGCACGCGACGCACTATCACATGGTCGACGTCTTCGCTCGGCAGGCGGAGCGCGCGAGCGAGCCAGTCGCGCCGCTCGACGCGCTGCTGACCATTCCACTCGCCGAAGGCCGCAACTGGTCGCCCGACGAAGTGCGCGAAGAGCTCGACAACAATGCGCAGGGCATCCTCGGCTATGTCGTGCGCTGGGTCGATCAGGGCGTGGGCTGCTCGAAGGTGCCCGACGTGCATGACGTCGGGCTGATGGAGGATCGTGCGACGCTTCGCATCAGCGCGCAGCATATGGCCAACTGGCTGCTGCATGGCGTCGTGACCTCGGACGAGATCGACGCGGCGCTCAAGCGAATGGCGGCGAAGGTCGACGCGCAGAACGCCGGCGATCCGCTCTACCGGCCGATGGCGGGAAACGAGGATGCGAGCCTCGCCTTCAAGGCGGCACGCGCGCTGGTGTTCGAGGGCGTCGAGCAGCCCAATGGCTATACCGAGCCGCTGCTCCACCGCTTCCGTGCGGAAGTGAAGGCTTCAGAGGATGCCGGGTAAATCCAGCCCCTGCTCGCGCGCGCAGGCGAGCGCTTCGGGATAACCGGCATCGGCGTGGCGCATCACGCCGGTCGCCGGATCGTTCCACAGCACGCGCTCGATGCGGCGGGCAGCCTCTTCGGTGCCGTCGGCGACGATCACCATGCCGGCATGCTGCGAATAGCCCATGCCGACGCCGCCGCCATGATGGAGCGACACCCAGGTCGCGCCGCTCGCGGTGTTGAGCAGCGCGTTGAGCAAGGGCCAGTCCGAGACCGCGTCCGAGCCATCGCGCATCGCCTCGGTCTCGCGATTGGGGCTGGCGACGGAGCCGCTGTCGAGATGGTCGCGGCCGATCACCACGGGCGCCTCGAGCTCGCCGTTCGCCACCATCTCGTTGAACGCGAGGCCAAGCCGATGGCGGTCGCCGAGTCCCACCCAGCAGATGCGCGCGGGAAGGCCCTGGAAGGCGATGCGCTCGCGCGCCATGTCGAGCCAATGGTGGAGATGCTGGTCGTCGGGGAGCAATTCCTTCACGCGCTGGTCGGTCTTGTAGATATCTTCGGGGTTGCCGGAGAGCGCCGCCCAGCGGAAGGGGCCGACACCCCGGCAGAATAGCGGGCGAATATAAGCGGGGACGAAGCCGGGGAAGGCAAACGCGTCCTTTACGCCTTCGTCCTTCGCCACTTGCCGGATGTTGTTGCCGTAATCGAGCGTGGGCACGCCCATGCGGTGAAAGGCGAGCATCGCCTCGACATGTGTCGCCATCGACTGGCGCGCGGCGGCTTCGACTTCGTGCGGCGCGGACTCTCGCTTGGCGAACCACTCGTCGAGGCTCCAGCCGGCGGGGAGGTAGCCGTTGACGGGATCGTGCGCCGAGGTCTGATCGGTGACGACGTCGGGGCGCACGCCGCGGCGCACGAGTTCGGGAAGAATTTCGGCGGCGTTGCCGAGCAGACCAACCGAGACGGGCTTGTCGGAAGACCGAATGATGTCGAGCGCTTCGTCGATGCTGTTTGCAGCACGATCGAGATAGCGGGTCTTGAGCCGCATCTCGATCCGGCTCGGCTGGCATTCGACCGCAAGGCACGAGGCGCCCGCCATCGTCGCCGCGAGCGGCTGCGCACCGCCCATGCCGCCGAGACCCGCGGTGAGGATCCACTTGTCCGAAAGATCGCCGCCGTAATGCTGGCGGCCGACTTCGGCGAAAGTCTCGTAGGTGCCCTGCACGATGCCCTGCGTGCCGATATAGATCCACGAGCCAGCCGTCATCTGGCCGTACATCATCAGACCCTTGCGATCGAGCTCGTGGAAATGCTCCCAGATCGCCCATTTGGGCACGAGGTTGGAATTGGCGATCAGCACGCGCGGGGCGTCCGCGTGGGTGCGGAAGACGCCAACGGGCTTGCCCGACTGGACGAGCAGCGTCTTGTCGGCCTCCAACCGGCGCAGTGCCTCGGCGATCCGGTCGAAGCTCTCCCAGTCGCGCGCGGCGCGGCCGATACCGCCATAGACGACGAGGCTTTCCGGCGCCTCGGCGACTTCGGCGTCGAGATTGTTCATCAGCATCCGCAGGGGGGCTTCGGTGAGCCAGCTCTTCGCGCTCAGCTCGGGGCCGGTGGGCGCCTTGATCCGGCGGGCATTGTCGATGCGAGTCATTGTCCCTCTGCGAAATCGAGTGCGGCGGCGAGGACGAGGCGGAGCACGTCGATGCACGGCTCGGCGCGGATGAGGTTCCATGCGGGCGGCCACTGCTCATGCGGCACTTCCTCGATATAGCCGCGCATCGCGAGCTCCATCTGGATCGCGTGGACATTCGCGGCGGGCTGGCCGTAGTGGCGCGTGATCCAGCCGCCCTTGAAGCGCCCGTCGACCACCGTGCTCGCGCTGCCGCGGCAGATATTCTCGATGCGCTTTGCGAGCATATAGTCGCACGACGCGCCCGAATTGGTGCCGATGTTGAACTGGGGCAGCATGCCTTCGAACAGACGCGGCACTTCGCTCCGGATCGAATGGGCGTCGTAAAGAACGACGCGGCCGTGCTGCGTCCTCAGCCGTTCGATCTCGGTAGCGAGCGCGTGGTGATAGGGTTCGAACCATTCGCGGCGGCGCGCCTCGATCTCGGCGGCGTCGGGGGCCTGACCTTCGTGATAGAGCGGCGCGCCGTCGAAGGTCTCGACGGGGCAAAGACCGGTAGTCGCCTGGCCCGGATAGAGCGATTTGCCCGAGGGATCGCGATTCACGTCGATCACGGTGCGCGAGATCGTGGTGCGGACGATCGTCGCATTGAAGCCGTGCGCGAAGGCGTAGAGATGATCGACGTAGAGATCGGCGTCGTAGCGGGCGAGATCCGGGGAGACGAGCCGGTTCGCTATCTCCTCGGGAATCTGGAGCCCGGCGTGGGGGATGCTGACGATCAGCGGCGCGTCGCCGCGTTCGACGCGGATCATGGGGTCACTCCCGGTAGTCCGTCGCCTAGGCCGGTCAGCAATGCGGTGGCGGCCGCCATGTCGGGCGCGAAGTGGCGATCGTCCTCGAGGTGCGGAACCTCTTGGCGCAGGCGCGCGCGAGCGGCTTCGAGCGTTTCGCTGGAAGTCAGCGGCGCGTGGAAGTCGCAACCCTGCGCGGCGGCGAGATATTCAACGCCGAGGATGTGTGCGAGATTGGCGGTCATCGCCAGCAGGCGGCGGGCACCGTGGCCTGCCATCGAGACATGGTCCTCCTGATTGGCCGACGTCGGGATCGAATCGACGCTAGCGGGATATGCGCGCTGCTTGTTTTCGGAGACGAGCGCGGCGGCGGTGACTTGCGGGATCATGAAGCCCGAATTGAGCCCGGGCCTTGGCGTCAGGAAGGCGGGTAGGCCGGAGAGCGCGGGATCGACCAGCATCGCCACACGACGCTCGGCGAGGCTGCCGATCTCGCAGATCGCCAGCGCGATCGCGTCGGCGGCGAAGGCCACCGGCTCGGCGTGGAAATTGCCGCCCGACAGCGCTTCGCCGGTATCGGCGAAGATCAGTGGATTGTCGGTGACGCCATTGGCTTCGATCTCCAGTGTCGCGCCTGCCTGGCGGAGCAGGTCTAGGCATGCGCCCATCACCTGAGGCTGGCAGCGCAGGCAATAGGGATCCTGCACGCGCTCGTCGCCTTCGCGGTGCGAGGCACGGATCGCCGAGCCCGCCATGAGGTTGCGTAGCGCACCGGCGACTTCGATCTGGCTCTTGTGGCCGCGCAGCGCGTGGATACGATGGTCGAACGGCGTGTCGGAACCTTTGGCGGCCTCGGTCGAGAGGGCGCCGGTCACGAGGGCGGCGCGCAACAGCGCTTCGGCCTCGAACAATCCGGCGAGGGCGTAGGCAGTCGAGAATTGCGTGCCGTTGAGCAGTGCCAAGCCTTCTTTCGGGCCGAGCGTCAGCGGCTTCAGCACCTCGGCAGCGGGCCTGCGCGCGCCGTCGACGATCACGTCGCCAACGCCGATCATCGCCGCCGCCATGTGCGCGAGCGGGGCGAGATCACCGCTCGCGCCGACCGAGCCCTGCGCGGGGATCACCGGCATGACGTCGCGCGCAAGCATGTTCTCGAGCAGCGCGATCGTTGCGGGTCGCACGCCCGATGCGCCCTGCGCGAGGCTCGCAAGCTTGAGCGCGAGCATCAAGCGGACCACGGGCACCGGCATCGGCTCGCCCACGCCCGCGGCGTGGCTAAGCACGATGTTGCGCTGAAGCGTCTCCAGATCGGCATCGCCGATCTTCACGGTGGCGAGCTTCCCGAAGCCGGTGTTGATCCCATAGACCGGCTCGTGCCGCGCGAGGATCGTTTCGACGGCCTTCGCGCTCGCGGCGACCTTGTCCGCGCAACCGGGATCGAGTTCGGCGCGCGCGCCGCGATAGATGGCGCGCCAGTCGGCGAGCACGGCGTGTCCGGGAACGATGCGCGTCATAGGCCTGCAAAGACTCGAGCGTGGAGGGGATTGGCGGCGATGCGGTAAACGAGTTCGGCCGGGGTCTCGATGTCCCAGATCGCGAGGTCGGCGCGCTTGCCGGGCTCGATCGTGCCGGCGTCGGAACGACCGAGCGCGCGGGCGGCGTTGACGGTTACGCCGCGCAGGCATTCCTCGACGGTGAGGCGGAACAAGGTCGCGCCCATGTTCATCGCCAGCAGGATCGATGCCATGGGAGAGGTGCCCGGGTTGCAATCGGTGGCGATGGCGATGGGGACGCCGGCCCGGCGGAGTGCGGCGACGGGGGGCAGGCGGGTCTCGCGCGTGAAATAGAAGGCGCCGGGGAGAAGCACCGCGACAGTGCCCGCCGCCGCCATCGCCGCGACGCCGGCTTCGTCGAGATATTCGAGATGATCGGCCGAGCGCGCGCCATGTTTTGCGGCGAGCGCGGCGCCGTGCTGGTTGGAAAGCTGCTCGGCGTGGAGTCGGACGTGCAATCCGTGCGCGGCCGCGCATGCGAAGATCCGCTCGACCTGTGCCGGGCTGAACCCGATGCCCTCGCAATAGGCATCCACGAACTGCGCGAGTCCCTTGGCTGCAGGAATCATCTTCTCGCAGACCAGGTCTACATAGCCATCGGCATCGCCCTCGAACTCGGGCGGGACTGCATGCGCGCCGAGCAGCGAGCGCACCGTGCGGATCGAGCGCCGTTCCTCCAATGCTTCGGCGGCGCAGAGCATCTTGCGCTCGTCGTCGACCGTGAGACCATAGCCCGACTTGATCTCGATGGTCGTCACGCCCTCGGCGATCAACTGATCGAGGCGCGGGAGGGCGCCGGCGACCAACTCTGCCTCGCTCGCTTCACGCGTCGCGCGCATCGTCGAGAGGATACCGCCGCCGGCGCGGGCGATTTCCTCGTAGCTCGCGCCTTCCAATCGCAGCTCGAACTCGCGGGCGCGGTTGCCGGCGTGGATCAGGTGCGTGTGGCAGTCGATCAGCCCCGGGGTGATCCAGCGGCCTGCGCAGTCGATGATGTCGGCGGCATCGGGCGCGCCTTCTTCGGGGCCGGCATAGACGATCGTGTCGCCCGCTGCCGCGACTGCGCCGCGTTCGACCACGCCGAACCCCGCGCCCGCCATCGTCGCGAGCCGCGCATTGCGCCAGAGTCGGGTGCCAAATTTCATCATCTTCGCGCGTGTACCTTGGCGAAGGCGATGAATATGTCTAGACATATTCGCGATGAATCTGTGGTTCGAGACTGCTTTGCTGCCCGCCGGCTGGGCCGATCGCGTGCGGATCGCGATCGACGACGGGCGCGTCGCCGCGGTGGAGGCAGGCGCCGAAGCGGAGCCGGGCGACGAGCGGCATGCGATCGGCTTGCCGGGCATGCCCAATCTTCACAGTCACGCCTTCCAGCGAGGCATGGCCGGGCTCGCCGAGGCGCGCGGGCCGGGTAGCGACGATTTCTGGTCCTGGCGGACGCTGATGTACCGCTTCGTCGAGGCGCTGGCGCCCGACGATCTCGAGGCGATCGCGGCGCTCGCTTATGCCGAAATGCTCGAGGCCGGGTTCACTCGTGCGGGCGAATTTCACTATCTGCACCACGCACCCGACGGGCGGCCTTATGCCGATCCGGCCGAAATGGCCGTGCGTATCGCCGCGGCCGCCGAGGCGACGGGGATCGGGCTGACGTTGCTGCCGGTCTTCTACGCGCATGGCGGATTCGGCGGCGCACCGGCGGGCGAGGCGCAGCGGCGGTTCCTGAGCGACGTGGACAGCTACGCGCGCCTGCTCGAGGCCTCGCGCGCGGCGATGCCCGCGGACGCCGTGACCGGCATCGCGCCGCACAGTCTGCGCGCGGTGACGGGCGAGGAACTGGCGGCGATCCTGCCGCTGGCGGAGGGCGGGCCGGTGCACATCCACGTCGCCGAGCAAGTGCGCGAAGTCGAAGATTGCCTGGCGTGGAGCGGACGGCGCCCCGCAGAGCAGCTCTTCGAGCTTGCCCCGATCGATGCGCGCTGGTGCCTCATCCACGCCACGCATGTCACCCCCGCGGAAATCGCCGCGATCGAGAGAAGCGGCGCGGTGGCGGGGCTGTGCCCGATCACCGAGGCCAATCTGGGCGACGGCATCTTTCCGGCCACCGAATATCGCGGCGCGTTCGGAATCGGCAGCGATTCCAACGTCCGCATCGACGCAGCCGAGGAACTGCGCCTGCTCGAATA
>JAEWCK010000100.1 GCA_023390675.1 Pseudomonadota bacterium | reverse complement strand
GCATAGCGCCGCGCCGTCTCGCGGATCAGGGCGATCATGTTGGGGATGCCCTGCGTCCGGTTCGAGCTGAGCTGGTTGCGCAAGTCGAACGGCGCGAGTTCGGCTTCGATGTCGAGGCCGAGGATCTCCGCCGGCGCCTTGTCCTGCACGGCGAGCAGCACCAGCGCGATGATGCCCTTGGTGATCGCCGCGTTCGAATCGGCGAGGAAATGGAGGCGGCCGTCCTCCGTCCGGGTCGGATAGACCCACACCGCCGCGGAGCAGCCGCGGACCAGGGTGGCGTCGGTCTTGAGCGCTTCGGGCATCGGCTCGAGGCCTTTGCCCAGATCGATCAGCAATCGGTAACGGTCGTCGGCGTCGAGGAACGCATATTCGTCGTGCAGATCGGCGAGGCTGGTCATGCCCCGCCGCTAGCCGGGTGGACCCTAGAGGTCCACCCCGGCTGCGATCGCCTCGAGCTTGCGGATGCGCTCCTTCAGGTCGGCGATCTCGATGCGCGAGGCGGCCGAGGGCGAGCCCGCGCCGGGCGCATCGACGGTCGCGTGGCGCTCGGCGAGCTCCTGCCGCTTGAGCGCGAGCCAGCCGCGCCAGCCCGAAAGCCCCGCCGCGACGACCATGCCGAGGCCGGCAAGGCCCGAGACGGCGACTGTCAGATAGAGATTGGGATCGTGGGTCACGTTCTGCCTCCCGTGGTCAGACGTTGTTCTTGTCGCGCAGCGCCTCGATCTCGCGATCGAGCCGGACGCTGCCTTCGGTGTCGGTGACGACGCGCTCGAGGACCTGGACGCGCTTCTTGAGCGCACGGACCTCGTCGCGCAGCCGGGCGGCCTCGGCGCTATCGGCGGGATTGCCGCGATAGACTTCGTTGCCGTCCTTGTCCTGGTGGATGCCGTAGCGCGCCTTGAGGACGCTGCCGATCGTGACGATCACGATAATCGCGACAACCATCTCGAACGGGTTCATTGCACTTCACTCCCTCGTTGGTGCGCTACGGCGCGCTTCAGTTGGCCTGGGCCAGCCTCGCCAGCCGCTCGGCGCGGCGGACGGGGCGATCCCGCATTTCGGCGAGGGCAATACATCCCCCGCACAGTGCCGTCAGCACTGCGAGCACGATAATCATCTTTCGGTCTTCCTTGACTGGCGGCGCGCGGCGCCGCGTTGGGGTTCAGTTCAGCGGAGTGTCCCGCAGCTTTTCGATCTCGTCCGCGACGTCGATGCCGCGGTCGGTCACGATGCTTTCAAGCACCCGGACCCGCTGTTCGAGCCGCTCGGTGTGCGCCGCATATTGGGCGGCCTTCTCGGCGGTCTGGCTGGCGAGCAGCGGGGCCATCTTTTCCTTGTGCTTGATCCAGACGGCGAAGGCGGCGAACGCGATCCCGCCGATGGACGGCAGCCCGACGATGATGAAGAAGAACAGCAGGACCGAGAAAGGCATCGTCGTCTCCTATGGGTCAGCGCAGGCTGTCGATTTCGCGGGCGGTGCGCTCGGCGGGATCGGTGACGATCCGTTCGATCACGGCGATCCGCTCCTCGAGCCGCGAGATCTGGCCGGTGAGCCGCTCGTTCTCCGAGGAGAGGAGCTGGATCTGGCGCTGGGCTTCGAGATCGGGACCGGCAAATCCGCGGCGGCCGCGGCGGCCTTCGTCCTCGATCGGGTAGCCGTGCTTGGCCTTGACCCAGGTCTGGAAGGCCTTGGACGCCATGACCGCAGCGACGATCAGCACCGGCACCAGCCAACTCAGTTCACGCATTCATTCCTCCTCTGGACTGCCTGGCCTCAGCGCAGGCTGTCGATCTCGCGGGCGGTGCGCTCGGCGGGATCGGTGGCGATCCGCTCGAGCACTGCGATCCGTTCCTCGAGCCGCGAGATCTGGCCGGTCAGCCGCTCGTTCTCGGATGAGAGGAGCTCGATCTTACGTTCGGCGGCGGGATCGCCCTTGTGGCTCACGCCCTTCCATTCATTTTCCACCGGATAGCCGTGCTTCGCGCGGATCCAGTTGTTGATCAGCCAGCCTGCAGTCGAGACCGTGACGATCAGCAGCACGAAGATCATCATGTCGTCGTTCATGGCGACTTCCCTCCCTGTTGACCGCCTGCGCCTCAGCGCAGGCTGTCGATCTCGTCGGCGAGGCGCGTGTTGCGGCTCGTATAGTACATCTCGATGTCCGCCAGGCGGCGATCGATGTCGCGGAACTTGGAGCGGACCTCCGAGGCCGAGCGGCGCGGATTGCTGCGGACGCCCTGCCAGAACTTGGCTTCCTCAGGTCCCTCGTAGAGGCCGAAGGGCTTGCTCGGCGCCATCCAGGCGATCAGCAGATAGGCGATGAGGCCCATCGGGAAGGTGGTGAAGGTCACCACCGCGAAGCCGACGCGGAGCCAGATCACATCGATCCCGGTGTAATCCGCCAGTCCCGCGCAGACGCCCAGCCACTTCTTGTTCTGCTTATCGAGGTAGAATTTGGTGCGGCTCGACATCTCAATTCCTCCTGGAAATGTCGTAGGGGTTCTGCTCGGGGCGCGGCTCGCGCAGCGGGCGGAAGTCGGGGTTATCGGCGGCGATGATCCGTTCGACGGTCATCAGGCGCTCCTCGAGCTGGCGTGCAGTGTAGTGCAGCTCGTCGAGAAGCTTCTCGTCCTCTCCGGTCAGCGACGCGGCCTGCTTCCATTTGGTGACGTAGTGGAAGACCAGCCAGGGCAGCCCGAGGAAGAGGATTCCGACCACGAAGATCGGGATGAATACCTCTCCGAACATCTCAGGCTCCCTTCGCCAGGCGCTTCTTCAGCGCTTCCAGTTCGGCGTCGACCTTCTCCGAAGAGCGCAGCTCGGCGATTTCCTCGTCGAGCGTCTTGGGGACGCTGCCGAGGCCCGCCGCTTCGGCGCGGCCCTCGGCGAAGTCGACCCGGCGCTCGAGCACGTCGAAGCGCGAGAAGGCGTCCTGCATCTTGCTGCCGTTGGTGATCTCGCGCAGCTTCATGCGGTTGTTGGCGCTTTCGAGGCGAGCGACGATCGAGTTCTGGCGGGCACGCGCCTCGCGCAGCTTGGTCTGGAGCTTGGTGATGTCCTCTTCCGAGCCCTTGAGCGCCTCGTCGAGCACCGAGATCTCCTCGGCCAGCTGCTCGCACATGTCCGAAGCCTTCTGCTTCTCGACCAGCGCAGCCTTGGCGAGGTCCTCGCGGTTCTTGGAGAGCGCCAGCTCGGCCTTCTCGGTCCAGCTCTCCTGGAGCTTCTCGAGCTTGGCGATGTGGCGGCGCATTTCCTTCTGGTCGGCGATGGTGCGCGCCGCGCTCGCGCGGACCTCGACCAGGGTCTCCTCCATCTCGAGGATGATCATGCGGATCATCTTGGCGGGGTCCTCCGCCTTGTCGAGCAGATCGGTGACATTGGCGGCGATGATGTCGCGGGTTCGGCTGAAGATACCCATTTCTTACTCCTTCGTACTTTGTTGCCGCCGGGAGGACCTAGGGGGTGATCCTCCCGGCGGAGGCCCGTTCCGCCGGGGCGGGCGGAGCGGGGAGACGGATGTGCCGCTCAGGCGACGAGCGGAGCCGAGACCGTGCCGGCCAGCACCAGAGCGCTGACGAGGACGGAGAAAGTGGCCGCTACGCAGACGTTGCGGAAGTTGAGAGCCTGGTACGTCATTGTCGTTTTCCCTGAACCTTGGCGTTGTCGTTGGCCCGTCATCGGGCTTGCCACATGCTTTGCAGATGCCGTGCCAATTTGCGAAACCCGCAGAAATCTGCGGTTTGTCGCGTTCATAAGCGGTTCAGGCGAATTTCGTAGCTTGCCAAGAGTTGGGAAATTACGCCAAGGGTTCGGGGATGGAGCGTACGACCCAGATCATCGGCCAATCCTCGGTGTTCCTCGACACGCTCGAGCGCGCCAGCCGCGCCGCTGCGCTCGATCGCCCGGTGCTCGTGATCGGCGAGCGCGGCACCGGCAAGGAACTGATCGCCGAGCGCCTCCACCGCCTTTCCCCGCGCTGGGACCAGCCTTTGGTGGTGATGAACTGCGCGGCGCTCCCCGAGACGCTGATCGAGGCCGAATTGTTCGGCCACGAGGCGGGCGCGTTCACCGGCGCGACCAAGGCGCGCGCGGGACGCTTCGAAGAGGCGCATCGCGGCACGCTGTTCCTCGACGAATTGGGCACGCTGTCGATGGGCGCGCAGGAGCGTCTGCTCCGCGCGGTCGAATATGGCGAGGTCACCCGGATCGGCGCGTCGCGGCCGGTGACGGTCGATGTCCGGATCGTCGCGGCGACCAACGAGCATCTCCCCGATCGCGTGGAGAAGGGGACGTTCCGCGCCGACCTGCTCGACCGGCTGAGCTTCGAGGTCGTCACGCTGCCGCCGCTCCGGCACCGGCCGGGCGACATCGAAGTGCTCGCCGATTTCTACGGCCGGCGCATGGCGAGCGAGATCGGCTGGGTCGATTGGCCCGGCTGGGGACCCAACGCGCTTGATCAGCTGATGCATTACGATTGGCCCGGCAATGTCCGCGAGCTACGCAACGTTGTCGAGCGCGCGGTCTATCGCTGGGAGCATGACGGGCCGATCGATTCGATCGAGATCGATCCGTTCCAGTCGCCCTATCGCCCGCGCGGAGCCGCTGCTGCGCCGATGGCTCCGATCACTGCGCCCGTCCAGTCGTCGCAAGACGCCGGGCCGATCCAGTTCGACGGCGGCGGAGGAGCCGACTTCAAGGCGCGGGTGGCGCGTTTCGAGAAGGAACTGCTCCAGCGCGCGCTCGCCGAGCACCGCTTCAACCAGCGCTCGACTGCCGAGGCGCTGGGGCTGACCTACGACCAGCTCCGCCACGCGCTCAAGCGCCACGAGCTGCTCGGGGCAGGGGGCTAGGTCCGCAATCGACTGGCTCGATCTGTCGCCAAGAAAAATTGTTGCGGCATTGCCGGGTTCGATGCGTTAGGCGGACGACGCTTCTTTTCAGGAGGAACTCCCCATGGCTTTCGAACTCCCCCCGCTCCCCTATAACAAGGACGCGCTGGCGCCGCACATCTCGGCCGAGACGCTCGAGTTCCACCACGGCAAGCACCACAAGGCCTATGTCGACAAGACCAATGGCTTCGTGACCGAGAAGGGCCTCGAGGGCCGCAAGCTCTCCGAAGTGATCCGCCACGCCAAGTCGACCAACGACAAGGGCCTGTTCAACAACTCGGCGCAGGTGTGGAATCACAGCTTCTACTGGCAGTGTCTGTCGCCGACCAAGCAGACGCCCTCGGGCAAGCTCGCCGAGCTGATCTCGTCGCAATACGGCTCGGCCGACGAGCTGGTGAAGAAGGTGGTCGCCGAATCGACCGCGCACTTCTCGAACGGCTGGGGCTGGCTGGTGCTCGACGGGGATGCGCTCAAGGTGACGTCGCTCCACGACGCCGATAGCCCGGTCGCATATGAAGGCATGCTGCCGCTGCTGACGATCGACGTGTGGGAGCACGCTTATTATATCGACTATCGCAACTCGCGCCCGGGCTATCTTGAGGCGCTGACCGCGAACCTGATCAACTGGGACTTCGTCGCGCAGAATCTCGATGGCCAGGGCGTCAGCCGGGCCGATCAGGAGGGCTAGGACTCGCCGTATAGCTCGCGCTGCGATTTCTCGATCTCTTCGGCGTAGCGCTTGCGAACATGGCGTTCGGTGATCAGGCCGGCGACCTTGCCACGGGGCTTCACCACGGCGAGGTCGTCGGCCTGATGCACATCGAAGGCGTCGAGGATCGTCACGATATTGGCTGAAGGCGCGAGCGAGGTTTCGCGCAGCGCCGCGAGCGTGGATACCGCGGCGTCGAGGTCGGCGTCGGGCGCATAGGCAAGCGCAGTCTCGACGATCCCCGCATAGCGGCCTTCGGCGTCGACGAGCACGACGCGCGTCGTCGATCCAAGCGGAAAGCGCGCGCGGAAATCGCGGATGGCGGTGGATGCGGCGATGCACGGCACGTCGGTGCGCATCAGCCTCTCGGCAGTGAGCGCGCGCATCCAGCCGATATCGCGCCCGCTGCGCATCGTCTCGCCGCGCAAATGGAGCCGCCAGGTCGAGAAGCTGTAGCCGAAGGTCTGGCGCACCAGGGTGGCGCAGACGAGCGACGCGGCGATCGCGACGCCGGTGATCGCGAAGTCGTGCGTCACCTCGAGGACGAGCAGCGAGATCGTCATCGGTGCACCCACCACCCCCACCGCGAGCGCCGCCATGCCCACCACGGTGGCGTCGTCGGGGGCGAGTACGTGCAGGTTGGGGACCTGTGCGAGCGCGACCTGGAAGAGCCTTCCGACCAGCGAGCCGAGGAACAGCGAAGCGAAGAACAGCCCCCCGCGAAAGCCGAAGCCCAGCGACAGCGCCGATGCGGCGAGCTTGAGCGCGATCACGAGCGCGAGCGAGGCGATCGTCACTTCGGTGGTCAGGTTGAGATTGAGCGCGCCGTGTCCGCCCGAAAGCACTTCGGGCGAGACGACCGCGAGGGGCACGAGCACGAGCCCGCCGATCGCCGGCGCGAGGTGCGCGGGCACCCGCAACCGCCGGACGAACTGCTCGATCGCCGACACCATCCGCATCATCACGATGCCGACGAGTGCACAGACGACGCCGAGGGCCGCGTAGAACAGATAGTCGATGGTCCCGATCGGATGCATCCCGCCCGCGGTGATGACATAGGGCGTCGCACCCAAGCTGCCGGCGACGAACGCACCGGCGATCGACGAGAGCATCACCGGCGCGACGACCGCGGGCGTATACGCGCCGATGACGATCTCGAACCCGTAAAAGGCGCCGGTGAGCGGCGCGCCGAAGGTCGCGCTGATCGCCG
Source organism: Pseudomonadota bacterium (assembly GCA_023390675.1). Classification (GTDB taxonomy): domain Bacteria; phylum Pseudomonadota; class Alphaproteobacteria; order Sphingomonadales; family Sphingomonadaceae; genus Sphingomonas. The sequence goes on along the minus strand of JAEWCK010000100.1, from coordinate 2,236 downwards.
CGGCGGTGCCCGCGCCGACGAGCGTGCGCATATCCGCGCGGCGCAGCTTGAGCCGCTGGCCGAACAGCGAGGCGATGCCGCCGCCCGCCTGGGCATAGGCCGCTTCGAGCCCAACCGAAGCGCCGAACCCGTTCGACAGAATTGTCTGAATCGCTACCTGCGCAGTGTCGCGCGCGGGAATGCGCCCTCCATGCAGCGCGTTCGCTTCGACGACGTCGATCGGCGTGCGGCGGCGGAACAGCCAGATCGTCGCGCCGAGAATTGCCCCGCCGACCGGGAGCCATAGCAGGACGGGCCACGAGATCGGGCCCGCCGCGCTCAGATGCTCGCCGGGCGCGAGGCCGAACAGCAATCGCTGGATCCCGCGCGCGGCCTGCCCGAGCAACACTGCGCCGAGCCCCGCCGCGGCGCCGGTGAGCAGCGAGAGCGCGAGCATCCACATCGCGTCGGTGCGGACCTTGCGGCGAAGCGCGTTGGCGCCGCGCACGAGCGGATAGGCGCGCCGGTCGATCATCCCGTCAGCCCTCCGGCGGGAGCGGTGCGTCCTCGGGCTTTTCGAGCTGCAGTCCATGCCGCATCAGCATCGGAATGTTGATCATTGCGAAGACCAGGGTCAGCGGGATCATCGCCCAGGTCTTGAACAGCACCCACTGGTCCCAGTTCAGCATCTGGCGCATCACTTCGTTGAGCACCGCGGCGAAGACGAAGAAGCACGCCCAATTGATCGTCAGCAGCCGCCAGCCCTTGGCGGAAAGCCCCGGATAGGCTTGCTGGAGCAGCGCCTGAAGCAGCGGCTTGTCGGCGAGCAGGCCGTAGCCCAGCACGATCGCGAACATCGCATAGATGATCGTCGGCTTGATCTGGATGAAGACCTGATCGTGGAAATAGAGCGTCAGCCCGCCGAACACGAGCACGAACGCGCCGGTGATCCACAGCATCGGCGAGATGTGGCGCGTCTTCCACCACGACAGCGCCATCGCCAGCCCCATCGCGATCATGAAGGCCGCGGTCGCCGCGAAGATGCGGCCGAGCTGCGGCCCCGGCGCGAGCGCGTTGACGGCGAAGAAGACGGCGAGCGGACCGAAATCGATCAGCATGCGCAGCCCCGGTGCGGGGGCGGGTTTCGGGTCAGCCATGGGTGAGTTCTTCCACGCCCGCGATGATCCGCGCAACCTCGTTAGCATCGAAGGGGCGCAAGTCGTCGACCTTCTCGCCGACGCCGATCGCGTGGATCGGGAGGCCGTATTTCTCCGCCGCGGCGACGAGCACGCCGCCCCGCGCAGTGCCGTCCAATTTTGTCATGACGAGCCCGGTAACTCCGGCGACTTCCTTGAACACCTCGATCTGGTTGAGCGCGTTTTGGCCCGTGGTGGCGTCGAGGACGAGGACGACGTCGTGCGGCGCTTGCGGGTTGAGGCGGCCGAGCACGCGGCGGATCTTGGCGAGCTCGTCCATCAGCTCGCGCTTGTTCTGGAGGCGCCCGGCGGTGTCGACGATGAGCACATCGGTGCCCTTCTCGGTCGCCTGGCGGACCGCCTCGAAGACGATCCCTGCAGCGTCGCCGCCCTCGGCGCCCGAGACGATCGGCACGCCGATCCGCTCGGCCCAAGTCCGGAGCTGGCCGATCGCGGCAGCGCGGAAGGTATCGCCCGCGGCGAGCATCACCGAATAATCCTGCTCCATCAGCAGGTTGGCGAGCTTGGCGATCGTAGTGGTCTTGCCCGAGCCGTTGACGCCGATGACGAGCATCACTTGCGGGCGCGGAAACGCCTCGACCTCAAGCCGCTTCGCCACGGGAGCAAGCACCTTCTCGATCTCTTCCGCCACAACGAGGCGGATGCCCAGCTCTTCCATGCCGCGTTCGAACTGGCCCTCGGCGAGCCGGTCGCGGATGCGCGCGGCCGTGGCGGGGCCGAGGTCTGACGCGATCAGCGCCTCCTCGATCTCGTCGAGCTGCGCCTCGTCGAGCCTGCCGAGGCCGAGACCGGTCAGGTTGCCGATCAGCCGGTCCGAAGTCTTCTTGAAGCCGCCGAGCAGGCGCTCGTGCCACGAGGGTCCGCTCATGCGACCAGCTTTCCGTCCTGCACGTCCCTGACCGTCACGCTCACGATTTCTCCGATTCGGCTTGGCGCGAGGCGAACCTCCGCGAAATTGCCGGCATGCCCGCGCTCGCCGGGGCGCTCTACCAGCACTTGCTGCGTGCTGCCCACCAGCGATTGCAGCCAGGCCGCGCGGC
>JAEWCK010000067.1 GCA_023390675.1 Pseudomonadota bacterium | reverse complement strand
TGCGAGCTGTAGACCTGGTTGAAATAGGTCGCGTCGGTCAGGTTCTGCACGTTCACGCTCACGTCGAAATGCTCGTTGATCGTGTAGCCGATCCGCGCGTCGAAGCGCCAGTAGCCCGGGATCGTGCGCGAGAGCACCTTGGTCGCCGGATTGACCGTCACCACGCCCGCCGCGTTCTGCGTCGCGCTGCGATTGTCGGCATAGCCGCCGAACTGGCGCCCGGTGTAGAAGGCCCCGCCGCCGATGTTGAGCCCGCGCATCGGCTTGAGCGTCGCCCATGCGGTGAAGCTGTCCTTCGCGGTCTGCGTCGACTGGCGGCCGGTGGTGACCGAGGGGACGAGCACCGCCTTCGCCGGCTGGACGGTCACCCCGCCCACGACCACCGCGGGCGCGGTGAGCGCGGTGAACCCGCCATCGACGATCTTCGGATCGAGATGCGTGTATCCGCCGAACAGGCTCAGCCATTCGGTGATGTTGCCATTGGCCGTGATTTCCACGCCGCGAATGCGCCGCTTGCCGATGAACTGGATCGTGTTGTCCGGCCCGGTCGCGCGGGCATTGTCGGTGTCGGTCTGGAACGCCGCGATCCCGAGCGCGAGCTGCTCGCCGAACAGATTCGCCTTGGCGCCCACTTCGTAGCTCTTCGTCTTCTCCACCTTGAGCGCGTCGAGCAGCGCGAGCGCCGCGGCGGTGTTGGTCGTGCCGAGGCTGTTGGGCTCCTGCCCTTCGCCCAGCAGGCTGTTCGGCGGGGTCGCCGCGGTCGCGTAGCTCGCATAGAGGCTGGTGTAGCGCGTCGGCTTGAAGACGAGCCCGGCTTGCCAGTTGAACAATTTGTCCTCGCGCTCGAGGCTGAAGGCGCTCGTCGCGGTCGCGGCCTGCCCGGGCGTCACTTTCGAGGTGAAGTCGTCATAGCGCACGCCGAGGTTGAGGATCAGCTGCGGGATCAGCGTGATCGAGTCGAAGCCGTAGACCGAGACCGTATGCGCCTCGTTCTGCGTCTCGGTGATCGGCGCGCCCTTCACGATCGGCGTTTCCACCGCCGAGGTGTCGCTGGCATAGTTGACCCAGGCATCGTCCGGGTTCGGATTGAACAGGCTGGTGCAATAGAAGCGCGCGATCGTCGCGGTGTTGCAGCGCGGGCTGATCGTCGATCCGCTCGCCGAGACATAGGCCCCACGCCTCGCCTTCTCCCAGCTCACTTCCACCCCGGCCGCGAAGCTGTGCCTGATCGATCCGGTCTCGAAGCTGCCGAACAGGTCGCTCTGGTTGGTGAGCCCGTCGGTATAGCCGTAGCGCGTGTTGCCGCGGCGCCAGACATAGCCGCCGGTGGTCACGTTGGCGCCGGTGTTGGTCGTCGTGGTCCCGTAGACATTGCCCTGGCTGTCGTCGGGCAGCAGGAAGATATAGTTCTGGACATTGTGGCTGTAGCGCGAGGTGTTGCGCAGCGTGACGCCGCCGAAATCATGCTCGACGCGCAAGGTCGCCTGGTGCGTGAAGGCGTCGCGGAAGTCGCGCGACTTGATCCCGTAGAAGGTGTCGCGCTCGACGGTGCCGGTCTGGCCGCCCATGGTGGTGATGCGGCCGAGCGCCGGCGTCGTCCAGATCTCGCCGGTGCCCGGCGCATTGCCGATCGTGTAGAGGAAGGGCAGTCCGCTGTCGGGCAGCTCGTGGCTCTCGAGATAATAATAGCTCGCGGTCAGCCGCGTGTCGGTGCCGAGCCCGATCGTCAGCGACGGCGCCACGCCCCAGCGCCGTGCCCAGATCGCGTCGCGCCCCGCGAAATCCTGGTCGTGGACCATCGCCGCGATGCGCACCCCAACGGTGTCGCTCAGCTGGCGGTTCACGTCGAGCGTGGCGTGCTTGTAGTCGTTGGTGCCGACGCTGCCGGTCGCGCGAACGAAGTCCCCCCGCACCGGCGCCTTGGAGATGACATTGATCGATCCGCCGGCGCTGCCGCGCCCGCCCAGCGTCGAATCCGAACCCCGGACGATCTGGACCTGCTCGGTAGCAAACACGTCGCGCGTCTGCGCCGCAATGTCGCGCACGCCGTCGACGAAGGTCGAGCCCTGGCTGTCGAAGCCGCGGATGAAGGGACGGTCGCCGATCGGATTGCCGCCCTCGGCCGCGCCGAAGGTGATGCCGGGCACGGTGCGCAGCGCATCGGCGAGCGTGGTCGATCCGGTCTCCTCGATCACTTCCCTGGGAAGCACCACCACCGAGCGCGGCGTGTTGACCACCGTCGCGGTCGCCTTGGGGCCCTGCAGTTCCTGCCGCGCGCCGGTGACGACGATCTGATCGTCCTGCGCGCTGCGGTCCTGATCCTTGTCGCTCGCATCGGCCGGAGGCGTGTCCTTGTCCGTGGCATGCGCGGCGGGCGCCGAGGCGATGAAGCCGACACAGGCGAGCGCGAGGAAGGCGGGCGCGGCCTGCGCGGTGCTGGAGCGAGTCACTGGGTTCCCCTTTCAGGATGTCGTTGCGCGTCCAGCTATTGCGAAGCGTTCGCAGAGTCAACGCTAATGCGACTGGTTCGCAATTTTGTCGCAAATTGTCGCGGCTTCTCCCCTCCCGCTTGCTGGAGGGGTCGGGGAAGGGCTTGTTATTCGAGATTCGTAAAGGGACAGGCCCTCCCCTAACCCCTCCCGCATGCGGGAGGGGAACCTGCCATCAGCCAGGTGCGAATCGCGCTGGCGAGGTTGGGCGGCTCCGGCGCGCCGATCCGCGCATGATCGATCGCCGCGACCAAGGCGTTGAGCGGCAGCACGCGCTCCGCTGCCGCGGCTTCGAGCGCGTCCCAGAACACCGGCTCGAGACTGATCGAGGTCGGATGTCCCGCGATCGTCACCGATCGCTTGACGGGGCCCTGAAAACCGCCGGGGGGCGACTTAATATCCATCGACGTCATCCCGGCGAAAGCCGGGATCCAGGGTCGCGAACGATATCGCTTTTGGCTGTGGGCCCCGGCTTTCGCCGGGGTGACGGGAAAGGGCGGCCCTCACTCCGCGTCGAACAGCGCGGCGAGCTGCTCGACCATCGTCCCTGCGAGCTGCTCGGCGTCCATGATCGTCACTGCGCGCGCATAATAGCGCGTCACGTCGTGCCCGATCCCGATCGCCGCCAGCTCGACCGGCGAGCGCGCCTCGATCCATCCGATCACCTGCCGCAGGTGCCGCTCCAGATACGATCCCGAGTTCACCGACAGCGTCGAATCGTCGACCGGCGCGCCATCCGAGATCACCATCAGGATCTTGCGGTCCTCGGGGCGCGCGATCAGCCGGCCGTGCGCCCAGAGCAAGGCCTCGCCGTCGATATTCTCCTTGAGCAGTCCCTCGCGCATCATCAGCCCGAGCGAGCGCTTGGCGCGCCGCCACGGCTCGTCGGCCTGCTTGTAGACGATGTGGCGCACGTCGTTGAGCCGGCCCGGCTGCGGCAGGCGCCCTTCGGCAAGCCACTTCTCGCGCGATTGGCCGCCCTTCCATGCGCGCGTGGTGAAGCCCAGGATTTCGGTCTTCACTCCGACGCGCTCGAGCGTGCGTGCGAGGATGTCGGCGCTGATCGCGGCGATCGAGATCGGCCGCCCGCGCATCGATCCTGAATTGTCGATCAGCAGCGTGACGACCGTATCCTTGAACTCGGTGTCCTTTTCGACCTTGTACGACAGCGACTGCATCGGATTGACCACGACGCGCGCCAGCCGCGCCGCGTCGAGCAGCCCTTCCTCCTGGTCGAAGTCCCAGCTGCGGTTCTGCTGCGCCATCAGCCGGCGCTGGAGCCGGTTGGCGAGCTTGGTGACCGCGCTCTGCAGATGGACGAGCTGCTGGTCGAGATAGGAGCGCAGCCGATCGAGCTCTTCCGAATCGCACAGGTCGGTCGCCGCGATCACTTCGTCGAACTGGGTGGTGTAGGGACGGTATTCGAATTGCGGCGGCAAGTCGCTCCACGGGCGATTGGGACGGACGGGCATCATGCCCTCCTCGCCATCGTCGCTATCCTCGCCTTCCATGTCGTCGCCGAGCTCGGACTGCGATTCCTCGCCCTCGCCCTGATCGTCGGACTCGCGCTGCTCGCCGCGCGCCTCGACCTGGCCCTCGCCCTGGCTCGCCTCGCTGTCGCCCTCTTCCTCGCCGGGCTCTTCCTTGTCGTCGGTACCCTCGTCCTCGTTGCCGCCGTCGTCGCCCTCGTCGGGAAGCATCTCGCCTTCGGTGAGCTCGAGATCCTGGAGCAGCTTCGACATCAGCGAGGCGAAGGCCGCCTGGTCGTCGATCGCCAGTTGAAGCGCGTCGAGATCGGCGCCCGCCTTGTCCTCGATCCACTCGCGCACCATCGCGAGCCCCAGCGCCGCGCTCGCGGGGGATTCACGCCCGGTCAGCCGCTCGCGCATCATCAGCCCGAGCGCGGTCGAGAGC
>JAEWCK010000385.1 GCA_023390675.1 Pseudomonadota bacterium | reverse complement strand
GGCAGCGCCTGATCGGGCACTGCGTCGATCTGGTGGTGGAGCCAGCTGAACCATTCGGGCGGCACGCGGCTCGCGTCGTTCTGGCCGTTGTAGATCACCCAGCGCCGGGGCAGGCCGTTCGCGTCCGCGCCGCCTTCCCAATAGACGTTGCCGAGCGCGTCCTCGCCCATCCGCGTCTTGCCGCGCAGCCCGAGCCAGGTGCCAAAGGTGGCGCCTTCCCACCAGGTGAAGATCGACTTCAGGAAACCCATGCGCGGCGGATTAGCGGGCACGGGCAAGCGAGGCAATCGCAATCCTGAGCCCTAGCGTCCGCCCTTGTCGGTCCAGCTTACCTTGTCGCCCGCGGCGATGCCGAGCTTCGCGGCGACTCCGCCGTTGATCTCGAGCACCGCGCTCACCGGCTCGCCCGATTTGAGCGTAGTCTCGGAGAAAGGCACCGCGTTCGCGGCGATCTTCGCGATCGTGCCGTCGGGGCGGATGAACAGGATGTCGAGCGCGCTCGGCGTGTTCTTCATCCAGAAGCTCGCCTCGCGCGGCGGCCCTCCATCGCCCGGATAGGGCGCGAACAGCATGCCCCCATCGGCGGGAATGTTGGTGCGGAACATCAGCCCGCGCTCCTGCTGCGCGCCGGTCCGCGCGATCTCGACATGGAAGAGCCGCGCGCCGCCCGCGGTCTGGATCGTCACGTCGATCTTCTCGGCCTGGGCGACACCCGCATGCCACACCCTGCCTTCGCTTGTCGGGGAGACGAGCAGCGCCGCGGCGGCGAGCGCCGCTCCGAACCCACGCACGAACATCATGACTCTCAGTTGGTCCTTTCGACCGCCACTGCCAGCGGCCCCTTGTCGCCATCGACGATGCGCGCGCGCATGGGCTGGCCTGGCTCGACTTCGTCGATCTCGGCGCGGCGCAACGTCTCCATATGGACGAATATATCGGCCGAGTCGGCGTCGCGCACCAGGAATCCATAGCCTTTGAGGCGATTGAACCATTTGACCGTCACGGCTTCGAACGGCCCTGCCGAAGCGATCATCTTGAGCCGGTCGGCGCGCTCGCCCTGGCGGCGCGGCGTCTCGACCGCCTCGCTCAGGTCGATCGAGATGATCTCGCGCGCCTGGAGCCCGCGCTGGCGCTGCACCGCGCTGCATTCGACGCGCGCCCCCTCGGGCAGGCTACGACGGCCATGCTCCTGCAGCACGGTGAAGTGAATCAGGATGTCGCCGACGCTCTCGTCGTCCGCCACGAGGAAGCCGAAGCCCCGTGTGACGTCGAACCATTTGACCACGCCCGAATAGACTTGCGCTTCCGCTGCCGTTTCATCGTCGAACTGAGCCTGTCCGACCGGCGCCCCCCCGAAGTCATTCTGTGCAAGCTGCGGATCAGCACGCATTTCATTGTCCCCCAACGGACGATGTTAACACAGTATTTTCCAAAAGGGGAACGGGTTTGTGCGACCTGGTCTAATCGTCGGCAAGAAGCGTTTCGGCGTCCTCGCCGGGCGCCATGCGGACGATCCGGCGCGCGATATCGAGGGCGTGGCCGGCGCGCAGCATCGCCGCAAGCTGCTTTTCCTGCAGCGGCCGGTCGGCAGCCTCGCGTGCGAAGGGGCCAATGCGCTTGCGCCGCGCGAAGGCGATCGCGCTGGCGGTGCGGTCCGCCTCGATCGCGGGCGCCACGGCCTCGGCGTCCTCACCCGCGATCCCGGCGAAGCGCAACGCCTGAGTCACGCGGCGCGCGCCCAGCCCGCGCCGGCCCATCGCGCCCGCCTTCGCCTCGGCAAAGGCGCGATCGTCGACATAGCCCAGATCGGCCATCCGCTGGGCGAGCGCCTGTGGGTCCGCAGGCGCCTCGCCATCCCAGCCGCGCTCGCGTATCTTGCGCCGCAGATAGTCGGCCAATTTGCCGCGCGTCGTGGCGTAGCGCTCGACATAACGCAGCGCGAACCATTCGAGATCGGCGGGCTTGAGCGGGGCCAGGGGGCGATGGGTACGGCGCATGCGCCATGATTGTGCCACAGTGGCAACCGATTTTGAACGACAGTGCGTAGCTAAAGGCCAGCCGCATTTGAGGTCGTGGGGGCACGACCGCGGCTACCAAACAGGGGCACGGAAAAAAGAATGGATTTGGACGTAACGGGATCGCTCCAGAGCAATGCGGTGTCGCCAGCACCGACGCCGACCGACGACAAGCTGCCGCGCCGTTTCGCAGACTTCGCCACCTTGGGCGAGGCGCTGGACTATGCGGCCAAGGGCGTTCGCGGGCTCAACTTCCATGACGCGCGCGGCAATCTCGTGCGTCCCTACCCCTTTTCGGAGCTGCGCGAGGACGCGCTCGCCCAGGCTCGCCGCCTGATCGCCGCGGGCGTCAAGCCCGAGGACCGCATCGCGCTGATCGCGGAGACGGGCACCGAATTCGCCTCGCTCTTCTTCGGCGTCGTCTATGCCGGCGCCTGGCCGGTGCCGCTGCCGCTGCCCACGAGCTTCGGCGGCGCGCAGAGCTATATCGATCAGCTCCGCGTCCAGCTCGACAGCTGCGATCCGAGCATGCTGATCTATCCGCCCGAGATCGGCGCGATGTGTGCGGAAGCCGCACGGATTGCCGGCACGCAGGGGATCGACTGGTCGGAATTCGGCGAGCGCGAAGCGCCCGAGACCGCGCTTCCGGCGGCGACCACCGACGACATCGCCTATCTGCAATATTCGAGCGGCTCGACTCGCTTCCCGCACGGCGTCGCGATCACGCACCACGCGCTGCTCAACAACCTGGCGGCGCACAGCCACGGCATGCATGTCGGTGACGGCGATCGCTGCGTCTCGTGGCTGCCCTGGTACCATGACATGGGGCTGGTCGGCTGCCTGCTCTCGGTCGTCGCCAACCAGGTCTCGACCGACTACCTCAAGACCGAGGATTTCGCGCGGCGCCCGCTGGCCTGGCTCGACCTGATCAGCCGCAACCCGGGCACCACCCTCTCCTACTCGCCGACCTTCGGCTACGACATCTGCGCGCGGCGCATCTCGAGCCAGACCAAGGCGAGCGACCGCTTCGATCTCAGTCGCTGGCGCGTCGCGGGCAACGGCGCCGACATGATCCGTCCGGACGTGATGCAGTCGTTCGTCGACGCCTTCGCCGATGCCGGCTTCAAGGCCTCGGCCTTCCTGCCCAGCTACGGCCTCGCCGAGGCTACGCTCGCGGTGTCGATCATGCCCCCGGGCGAAGGCATCGTCGTCGAGCTGGTCGAGGAGACCCAGCTCTCGGGCGGCGAAATCGCCCGCGAGGATCGCCCGCAACGCTTCCGCGCCATCGTCAATTGCGGCAAGCCCGCGCGCGACATGGTGATCGAGATCCGCGAGGAGGACGGCACGCCGCTCCCTGAAAAGGCGATCGGCAAGGTCTGGTGCAAGGGGCCGTCGGTGATGGTCGGCTATTTCCGTGATCCCGAATCGACCGACGCCTGCCTCGTCGACGGTTGGCTCGACACCGGCGACATGGGCTATATCTCGGACGGCTACATCTACATCGTCGGCCGCGCCAAGGACATGATCATCGTCAACGGCCGCAATCACTGGCCGCAGGACATCGAATGGGCGGTGGAGCAGCTCCCCGGCTTCAAGCAGGGCGACATCGCCGCTTTCGCGATCACGACGCCGGGCGGTGAGGAGACCCCCGCCGTCCTCGTTCAGTGCCGCACCTCCGACGGGGAGGCGCGCAGCCGCCTGCGCGACGAGATCCGCGATCGCGTCCGCGCGGTGACGGGCATGAATTGCGTGATCGAACTCGTCCCGCCGCGCACGCTGCCGCGCACCAGCTCGGGCAAGCTCAGCCGCGCCAAGGCGCGCAACCTGTACCTCAACGGCGAGATCAAGCCCTACGCGCTGGCCGCTTGAGTTTCTTCAATCGTCACCCCGGCCGTAGTGCCGGGG
>JAEWCK010000318.1 GCA_023390675.1 Pseudomonadota bacterium | reverse complement strand
AGCTTGAGTTGCACGGCAAAGCGCGGTTCACCGCTACTAGTCACATCCGCCCTGAGAGTGAGCGAGGTGCGGCCGACGGCTTCGACCGCGATCGCGATTTCGAGCAGGTCGCCGTGGCGGCCGATCGCCGTGAAGCTCGCGGAGATCTCGACTGCGGGGGTGCCGAGGTGCAGGTCACGGTGGAGGGCGGCGCGCGAGACGCCGAGCGCGGTCTCGGTCCAATCCTCGACCGCGGCATCGACGATCTCGAAATAGCGCGGATAATAGGCGATGCCCGCCGGGTCGCACTGGCCGAAGCGGAGCGGGGCCTGCGTGGTGAAGGTCATGGCCGGACGCCCTTCAGGTGCTGGCGGGCGATGACGAGCCTCTGCACCTCGGACGCACCCTCGTAGATGCGTAACGCGCGAATCTCGCGATACAGCGCCTCGACGGGGACACCCTTCACGACGCCCATGCCGCCGAACATCTGCACGGCCTTGTCGATCACGCTCTGCGCTGCCTCAGTGGCGTGGAGCTTGGCCATCGCGGCCTCGCGGGTATTGGCGCGGCCTTCGACGTCGCGGACCCACGCGGCGCGGTAGATGAGCAGCGCCGCGGCATCCACGTCGAGCGCCATCTCGGCGAGGTAGGATTGCATCACGGCGTTGTCAGCGAGCGTCCCCGTGCCGAGCTTGCGGCCGAGCGCGCGGCCGGTCGCCTCGTCGAGCGCGCGGCGGGCGAAGCCCAACGCGGCGGCGCCGACGCTGGTGCGGAAGATGTCGAGCGTCGCCATCGCGTGCCCGAAGCCGCGGCCTGCCTCGCCGAGCAGCGCGTCGGCAGGGAGGCGCATGTTCGTGAAGCGCAGCGTGGCGAGCGGGTGCGGCGCGATGACTTCGATCCGTTCGCTGGCGTCGAGCCCCGGCGTTCCCTCCTCGACGATGAAGGCCGAGACGCCCTTGGCGCCGGGGGCCTCGCCGGTGCGCGCGAACAGGACGTAGAAATCGGCGATGCTGCCGTTCGAGATCAATGTCTTGGCGCCGTTGACGATCCAGCCATCGCCGTCGCGCCGCGCCTCGGTGGTCATCGAGGCGACGTCGGAGCCGGAATCGGGCTCGGTCAGCGCGAAGGCGGCGATCCGTTCGCCCGAGGCCACGCCGAAAAGCCAGGCGCGCTTCTGCGCCTCGGTGCCGAACAGGCCGATCGCGCCCGAGCCCAATCCCTGCATCGCGAACACGAAATCGGCGAGCCCGGAATGGCGCGCCAGCGTCTCGCGGATGAGCGCGAGCGAGCGAACGTCGAGCGTGTCGTGGACGCCGCCATAGGCAGCGGGGACGCAGTAACGGAGCCAGCCGGCCGCGCCGAGGCGCTTCGCGAGATCGACGCATTCGGCGTCGACATCGTCGCCGTGCGGCTCGCCAAGCTCGGAGCGGCACCAGTCTTCGAGCTTGTCGGCCAATTCCCGGTGAGAATCGTCGAAGAAGGGCCAGGCGAGGAAGCTGCGATCGGCCATCAGTCGCCCTCGAACTTCGGGGTCTGCTTCGCCGCGAACGCCTCGTAGGCGCGGCGGAAGTCGTTCGTCTGCATGCAGATCGCCTGCGCCTGCGCCTCCATTTCGATCGCGACGTCGAGGCTGACTGCCCATTCGGCATCGAGCTGGGTCTTTGTGATGCCGTGCGCGAAAGTGGGGCCTTCGGCGAGGCTGCGCGCGAGCGCCTCGGTTTCGGCCATCAACGCGTCGGGCTCGACCAGCCGATTGTGGAAGCCCCAGCGCTCGCCTTCCTCGGCGCTCATCGCGCGGCCGGTGAAGAGCAATTCGGCGGCGCGGCCCTGGCCGATGATCCTGGGCAGGATCGCGCAGGCGCCCATGTCGCTCCCCGCCAGCCCGACGCGCGTGAACAGGAAGGCGGTCTTGGCGCGTGGCGTGGCGATCCGCAGGTCCGAGGCCATCGCGACGATCGCGCCGGCACCCGCGCATACGCCGTCGATCGCGGCGATCACTGGCTGGGGGCAGTGCCGAATCGCCTTCACCAGATCCCCGGTCATCCGCGTGAAGGCGAGCAATTCGGGCATCGTCATCTTCGTGAGCGGGCCGATGATCTCGTGCACGTCGCCGCCCGAGCTGAAATTGCCACCCGCGCCGGTGATCACCACCGCCTTGACCGCGGGCGCCGCGACGAGGTCGCGGAAAGTGTCGCGCAGCTCGGCATAGGATTCGAAGGTCAGAGGGTTCTTGCGCTCGGGCCGGTCGAGGGTGATCGTCGCAACGCGATCGGCGTAGCGCCAGCCGAAGTGGCGCGGAGCGAAAGTGGCGGGATTCATGCGGGTTCCCCTGCGGAAGCGATCGAAGTCTTGAGCGCGCCGAGCGCGGCGTAGAGCCGGGCGTGATCCTCGCCGCTCAGCGCGGCGAACAGCGCGTCGATCCGGTCGTGATGCGCCGTCGCAAGCGCGGCGAAATGGGTGCGGCCCTCCGGCGTGAGCCGCGCGCGGGAGACGCGCCGGTCGACGGGATCGGGTGCGACCTCGACCAGCCCCTCGGCGGCGAGCTTCTGGACGAGCTGGGTGACGTTGCCGTTCGAGACGAGCAGCGCCTGCGAGAGCTCGCCCATCGCGAGCCCGTCAGGCGCGCGTTCGAGCGCCGCCATCACGTCGAACCGCGGTAGCGTGGTCGCGAAGCGTTCGGCGAAGAGGCGTTGGACCGATTTCTCGATCGTCATGGTGCAGCTCAAGAGTCGCAGCCAGAGCCGGACATCGGCGTGATCGCCGAGCGCGCCGTCATGCTTTTCGGCAATGGCGCGGTGCGCAGTCATGCGATCTCCACCGCTTCGCCGCTGCGATCCGAAAGGACCAGTTCGACAACGGCTTCCGCGATTCGCGACGGTGCGACCAATTCCCCGCTCGCATTGTATCGCGCCAGCACTGCCCGCGCTTCGGCTTCGCTGCGCCCGGTCTTCTCGCGCAGCGTTCGCACCGCCTCGGCGACGATCTCGGTGTCGGCAAAGCCCGGGCAGATCGCATTGCATGTAATCCCGGTGCCTGCGAACTCTGCCGCTAGCGCGCGCATGAGCCCGACCGCGCCGTGCTTCGCCGCGACATAGGCCGCGACATAGGGATAGCCGCGCAGGCCGGCATTCGAAGCAATCGTGACGATCCGGCCCCACTCGGCCCTGAACATCTCTGCCCAGACCCAATGCGAGCAGAGATAGACCGCGTCGAGATTGACGGCCATCGTCTCGCGCCACAATTCGGGCGTCACTCTGCCGAAGCGCTCGCTCGCTGCTACTCCGGCATTGTTCACGAGGATTTCGATCGGCCCATGGGCGCTGCACGCCTTCCCGAACGCGTGATCGATCGCGAGCCGATCGGTGACGTCGGCCGATATCGCCACGCCGCCGACTTCCTGCGCCACTGCGGCGATCGGCTCCGGGCGCCGTCCGACTATCGTGATCCTCGCCCCTTCAGCCGCCAGCGCGCGAGTGATCGCCGCGCCGATCCCGGTGCCGCCGCCCGTGACGAGCGCATGTCGCCCCGCCAGCCTCATGCCCGG
>JAEWCK010000307.1 GCA_023390675.1 Pseudomonadota bacterium | reverse complement strand
AAGATGGTATGATCGTGCGCAAGACCCTGGACCAGAGCGCCGCCGAGGAACAGCACCGCCGCGACTCGCATCACGTTGCGACGGCCCATCGAGTCCGCCAGCGTGCCGGCAAAGAACGCGCCGATGAAGCAGCCGATCAGGAGCGAACCGACGGTGAAGCCGAGCGACGCTTCGTTGAGCGCGAACGCCGCCTTGAGCCCGTCCTGCGTGCCGTTTACTGCCCCCGAATCATAGCCGAATAGCAGGCCGCCGATCGTCGCCACCGCGACGATGGCGCTGATGAGGCCGATATTGGTCCTCTCCGCCGTCGTGTTCATTGGATTCCCCTCCTCTGCGCCCGCTTGTCGGAGCGTGTTAGCGTTAACTTGCCCGAGCCGGGGCGAAAAGCAAGCGCTTAGCGGCGGCCCGCCTTGCCGCCGATCGCGGGATCGCGGCGCGGCGCATCGGCAGCGCGGGGCGGGCCCGAGGATTCGCGCATGATCAGTTCGTGATCGAGCACCTGCTCCTCGAGCTTCGCCCCGTCCGCGGTGCGCGTGCGCAGTCGCGCGAGGAGCAGATTGAGCGCGCCCTCCGCCATCGCCGCGATCGGCTGACGGACGGTGGTGAGCTCGGGCCAGATCGTCGTGGCGAGCGAGGTATCGTCGAAGCCGACGACGCTCACGTCCTGCGGCACGTGCAGCCCGCGCCGGTGCGCGACGCCGACAGCGGCGGCGGCCATGTCGTCGTTCGAAGCGAAGATCGCCGTCGGCGGCTCGGGCCGGTCGAGCAGCCGCTCGGCGGCGACGATCCCCGAGCGGAAGGTGAAATAGCCCTGCTCGACCGGCATCGCCTTGACGTCGAGCCCCGCCCCTTCGAGCGCGGCGACGAAGCCGCGATAGCGCTCCGCCGACGAAGTCTGGTTGGGGTTGCCGCGAATGAAGCCGATGTTGCGATGCCCGAGATCGAGCAGGTGCCGCGTCATCGCCGCGGCCGCAGCGGCGTCGTCGATACGTACGTTGAGGCTGCGCTCGGGCGGCAGGCCCATCGCGACCGAGACCCAGGGGATTCCCGCAGCTTCCAGCTCGGCGCGGACCGGCGCGGCCTCGGAGAGCGGCGGTGGCAGGATCACGCCCTCGACGCTGGTCGAGGCGAAGGCGCGCGTCGCCTCGGCCTGCTCCTCGGCGCGCTCGCTCTCGCAGGCCTCGAGGACGAGGTGGCAACCGGCGCGCCGCGCGGCAGCCAGCGCGCCGATCAGGAACTGCGAGAGATAGGCGGCGGAAGGATTCGAATAGAGCAGCCCGATCTGCGTCGCCTCGCCCGCGGCGAGGCTGCGCGCGGCGCTGTTGGGCGAATAATTCAGCTTCTCGATCGCTTCGAGCACGGCCTGGCGCGTCGTCTCGCGCACGTTCGATCCGCCGTTGACGACGCGCGACACGGTCATTGCGGAGACACCGGCGGCGCGCGCGACATCCTGTACGGTGACGGTGCCCCGGCTTCTGCGGCTTGGCCTGCTCATCCCACTCCCTTGGCCGACTGGCATAGGTAAACGGTTACGCAAATGCAATCGGTTGACCGCGCCGTTGATAGCGCTACCATAACTCGGACAAGATGGCGCGCCGGAGCGCCGCACCTGCAAGGAGAGGATATGCGCACCCTGCCCCGCTTCGCCGCGCTCGCGATCGCCGCCACCATGCTGACGCCGCTTGCCGCAGCACCTGCCCAGGCGCAGGCGAGCAAGGCGGAGCGACCGCTCTACAAGGACGCATCGCAGCCCGTGGACGCGCGCGTCGAGGATCTGCTCGCGCGGATGACGCTCGAGGAGAAAGTCGGGCAGCTCGTCGCGATCTGGCTCAACAAGGGGACGATCCAGACTCCCGAGGGCGAGTTCGATCCCGCCAGGGCGAGCAAGGCCTTCCCCAACGGACTCGGCATGATCTCGCGGCCCTCGGACCGGCGTGGCGTGACCGCCACCAATGCCAATGCCGGCGCCGACGCGAACGTCCCCAACCGCAATGCCGAGGACAGCGCGCGCTACATCAATGCTGCGCAGCATTGGGCGATGGACAACACCCGGCTCGGCATCCCGATCATCATGCACGAGGAGGCGCTGCACGGGCTCGTCGCTCCCGGCGCGACGAGCTTCCCGCAATCGATCGCGCTCGCATCGTCGTGGGACCCGGGCCTGCTCGAGAAGGTCTTCTCGGTCGCCGCCGCCGAGGCGCGCGCACGCGGGGCGAATCTCGTGCTTGCCCCCGTGGTCGATGTCGCGCGCGATCCGCGCTGGGGGCGGATCGAGGAGACCTATGGCGAGGACCCCTATCTCGTCTCCGAGATGGGCCTCGCTGCGATCCGCGGCTTCCAGGGCACGACCTTGCCGCTCGGCAAGGACAAGGTGTTCGTGACGCTGAAGCACATGACCGGGCACGGCCAGCCCGAGAACGGCACCAATGTGGGGCCCGCGCAGATCGCCGAGCGCACGCTGCGCGAGAATTTCTTCCCGCCGTTCGAGCGCGCGGTGGAGGAGCTTCCCGTGATGAGCGTGATGGCGAGCTATAACGAGATCGACGGCATCCCGAGCCACGCCAACAAATGGCTGCTGACCGACGTGCTGCGCGGCGAATGGGGTTTCCAGGGCGCAGTGGTCAGCGACTATTTCGCGATCCGCGAACTCGTGACGCGGCACCAGATGTACAAGAACGTCGCCGATGCCGGCGCGCGCGCGATCGACGCGGGCGTCGATGTCGAGACCCCCGATGGCGAAGGCTTCAATCACCTGATCGAGCTCGTCCGCGCGGGCCGCGTCAGCCAGGGCCAGATAGACAATGCCGTGCGCCGCGTGCTGCGGATGAAGTTCGAGGGCGGGCTGTTCGAGAACCCCTATGCCGATGTGAAGACCGCAGCGAGGAAGACCAACACCCCCGAGGCGATCGCGCTGGCGCGGCAGGCGGCGCGCGAGAGCGTGGTGCTGCTCAAGAACAGCGAGGGGCTGCTCCCGCTCGACGCGAGCGGCATCAAGCGGATGGCGGTGATCGGCACCCACGCGAAGGACACTCCGATCGGCGGCTATTCGGACGTGCCCAACCATGTCGTCAGCGTGCTCGAAGGGGTGCAGGCCGAGGCGAAGGGCAAGTTCGAGGTCGATTATGCCGAGGGCATCCGGCTGACCGAGGGCCATGTCTGGGCCAGGGACGAGGTGACGCTCACCGATCCCGCGACCAACGACAAGCTCCGCGCCGAGGCAGTGGAGACCGCGAAGAACGCCGACGTGATCGTGATGGTGCTCGGCGGCAACGAGGCGCTGAGCCGCGAGGCCTGGGCCGACAATCACCTGGGCGACAGCGAGACGCTCGACCTCCCGGGACCGCAGGACCAGCTGGCTAAGGAGATCTTCGCGCTCGGCAAGCCGGTGGTGGTGATCCTGCTCAATGGCCGGCCCTATTCGGTGAATTACCTCGCCGAGAAGGCGCCGGCGCTGATCGAGGGCTGGTATCTGGGCGAGCAGACCGGCAACGCGCTCGCGGACGTGCTGTTCGGGCGGTACAATCCGGGGGGCAAGCTCCCCGTCTCGATCGCACGCAATGTCGGCCAGCTGCCGATCTACTATAACCGCAAGCCCACTGCGCGGCGCGGCTACGAGTTCGGCGACACCAGCCCGCTCTATCCGCTCGGCTATGGGCTTTCGTATACGAGCTTCGACGTCGCGGCGCCGGTGCTGGCTTCGGGGACGATCGGCATTTCGGACCATGTGAAGGTGAGCGTCGACGTGACCAACACCGGCAAGCGCGCCGGCGACGAAGTCGTCCAGCTCTACGTCCATGACGACGAGGCGAGCGTCACGCGGCCGGTGATCGAATTGAAGCGCTTCCAACGCGTGACGCTCCAGCCGGGCGAGAAGAAGACGGTGACCTTCGAGCTGACGCCGCGGGACCTGAGCTTCTACAATGTCGTGATGAAGCGCGTGGTCGAGCCGGGGACGTTCACGATCTCGTCGGGGCCGAACTCGGCGGAGCTGAAGAGCGTGACGCTGACGGTGCGCTGATCAATTCCTCCCCGAGC
>JAEWCK010000169.1 GCA_023390675.1 Pseudomonadota bacterium | reverse complement strand
CTTCACTCGGCCGCGGAACGCGGACCGGTCCCGGGCGAAAGCTATGCGCCGAACTGGTTAAGAGGCAGTTAGCCAATCCCATCCGGCTTGCATCCATACGCGCGCGGACTAAGGAAGCGGCACTGACGGGGAAAGGAACGCCACTTGGCCAATGTCCGCAACGAAGCGCGACCGCTGTCGCCGCATCTCTCGATCTGGAAATGGGGGCCGGGCATGGCCACCTCAATCATCCATCGCGCGACCGGCACGGGGATGGCGATCCTGGGCACGATCCTGTTCGTCTGGTGGCTGGTTGCGCTCGCTTCGGGCGCCGAAGCCTATGACGCGTTCGTCGACCTGTTTACCTACAAGTCGGGCGCGCTCAATGCGGCGGGCTGGATCTTCGGCGTGGGGCTGACCTGGGCGTTCTTCCAGCACATGGCCTCGGGCGTCCGCCACCTGTTCCTCGATCAGGGCGCGAACTTCGAATTGAAGGGCAACAAGACCACCGCGTACCTCACCTTCCTTTTCTCGGCGGCCGCCACTGCGGGCTTCTGGGTGTTCCTGCTGGAGAAGAGCAATGGGTAACGGCACCAGCATCGGAAAGGTCCGCGGCCTCGGCGCGGCGCACGAAGGCACGCATCACTGGTGGCATCAGCGGCTCACCGCGGGATCGAACCTGATCCTCGTATTGTGGTTCGTCCTGTCGATGGCGCTGCTCCCGGCGCACGATTATGCGACGATGAGCGAATGGGCGAAGCAGACGATGGTCGCGGTGCCGCTGATCCTGCTCGTCGTCTCGACCTTCTATCACTTCCGCCTCGGGCTGCAGGTGGTGATCGAGGATTACCAGCATGACGAGACCCGCGTGGTGCTGCTCGTCCTGCTCAACTTCTTCACGCTCGCCGCCGCGACCACCGCGGTCTTCTCGATCCTCAAGGTAGCGTTCACCGCCGGAGCCGCCTGATGCCTGCCGCTTACAAGATCATCGACCACAGCTACGACGCCGTTGTGGTCGGCGCGGGCGGTTCGGGCCTGCGCGCGACGATGGGCTGCGCCGAGGCGGGCCTCAAGACCGCGTGCATCACCAAGGTGTTCCCGACGCGCTCGCACACGGTGGCGGCGCAGGGCGGCATCGCCGCTTCGCTCGGCAACAACACGCCCGATCACTGGCAGTGGCACATGTTCGACACGGTCAAGGGATCGGACTGGCTCGGCGACCAGGACGCGATCGAGTATATGGTCCGCGAGGCACCGGCAGCGGTCTACGAGCTCGAGCATGCCGGCGTGCCGTTCAGCCGCAACGACAACGGCACGATCTACCAGCGCCCGTTCGGCGGGCACATGCAGAACATGGGCGAAGGCCCGCCGGTGCAGCGCACCTGCGCTGCGGCGGACCGCACCGGCCACGCCATGCTCCACGCGCTCTACCAGCAGAGCCTCAAGCACGACGCCGATTTCTACGTCGAATATTTCGCGCTCGACCTGATCATGGAGAACGGGGCGTGCCGGGGCGTGATCGCGCTCTGCATGGAAGACGGCTCGATCCACCGCTTCCGCAGCCACGCCGTAGTCTTGGCCACCGGCGGCGGCGGCCGCGTCTACCAGTCGGCGACCTCGGCGCACACCTGCACCGGCGACGGCAACGGCATGGCGCTACGCGCCGGCATCGCGCTGCAGGACATGGAATTCGTCCAGTTCCACCCGACCGGCATCTACGGCGCGGGCGTGCTGATCACCGAAGGCGCGCGCGGCGAGGGCGGCTACCTCACCAACAGCGAGGGCGAGCGCTTCATGGAGCGCTATGCCCCATCGGCCAAGGACCTCGCCAGCCGTGACGTCGTCGCGCGCTCGATGGCGATGGAGATCCGCGAGGGCCGCGGCGTGGGCAAGGAGAAGGATCACATCTTCCTTCACTTGAACCATATCGACCCCAGGATCCTGCACGAGCGACTCCCGGGCATCACCGAGACCGGCAAGATCTTCGCCGGCGTCGATCTGACACGCCAGCCGCTGCCGGTCGTGCCGACCGTCCATTACAATATGGGCGGCATCCCGACGAACTATCACGGCGAGGTCGTCCATATCCGCGACGGCAATCCGGACAGCGTCGTCCCCGGGCTGTTCGCGGTCGGCGAGGCGGCGTGCGTCTCGGTCCACGGCGCCAACCGCCTCGGCTCCAACTCGCTGATCGACCTCGTCGTGTTCGGCCGCGCCACCGGGCTGCGGCTCAAGGAGCTGCT
Organism: Pseudomonadota bacterium; assembly: GCA_023390675.1. GTDB lineage: Bacteria > Pseudomonadota > Alphaproteobacteria > Sphingomonadales > Sphingomonadaceae > Sphingomonas. The sequence goes on along the minus strand of JAEWCK010000169.1, from coordinate 561 downwards.
CAAGCCGGGCACCAAGCATGACGAGCTGCCCAAGGGCTCGGAGGAATTCGCGCTCGGCCGGCTCGACCATTTCCGCAACGCGAGTGGCGCGCGCCCCACCGCGCAGGTCCGGGCCGAGATGCAGAAGACGATGCAGAAGCACTGCGCCGTGTTCCGCGACTCCGCGCTCCTCGCCGAGGGCGTCCAGCAGATGGGCGAAGTCTACAGGAGCTTCGCCGACGTCGGCGTCACCGATCGCTCGCTGATCTGGAACACCGATCTGATCGAGACGCTCGAGCTCGACAATCTGATCGGCCAGGCGGTGGTGACGATCGAATGCGCTGCCAACCGCAAGGAAAGCCGCGGCGCGCATATGCACGAGGACTTCCCCGAGCGCGACGACAAGAACTGGATGAAGCACACCGTCGCCACCTTCGAAGGCTGGGGCGGCAAGGGTGGCGCCACGTCGATCGACTACCGCCCCGTCCACGACTACACGCTCACCGACGAGATCGAGTATATCAAGCCGAAGAAGCGGGTGTACTAAGGGCCGAATCCCGTCGCCCCGGCCTTGTGGCGGGG
>JAEWCK010000165.1 GCA_023390675.1 Pseudomonadota bacterium | reverse complement strand
CGCCGCGATCCGCGCGGCCGCCCGCTGAGCGGCGCGGCCAGCGTGTTCGGCACGCTCGCCAATCTCGGCAGGCTCCTCGCGCCCGAAGCCGAGGACACGCCCGGCATCGAGCCCAATGGCCAATACGTAATCTGCCTACCCGGGACGGGCGGCAGTTGAGGAGAGGGCGCGTTTCCTGGGCGCCGTTTCCGAAGGCGCGGTGGTGGGGGCGTTCCTCCCCCTCACGGCCCCACCGCCAAACTGACCGACTTATCCACCGTTTCCCTCGCGCGTACGCGTACGCGCGGGCGCGCGGGGTTGGCAGGATGCCTTGCCCTCGCTAGAGCCATCGTAACGTAACATTACCCGAAAGCGTGGATCCCTTGACCGACGAGACTGTGCTCGCCGACCCCTCCGACATTTCCCCCATCTCGATCGTCGACGAGATGAAGACGAGCTACCTCGATTACGCGATGAGCGTGATCGTGGCGCGCGCGCTCCCCGATGTCCGCGACGGCCTCAAGCCCGTTCACCGCCGCATCCTCTACGCCGCGCAGGAAGGCGGCTATGTCGCCGGCCGCGCTTATCGCAAGTCGGCCCGCCTCGTAGGCGACGTGATGGGTAAATACCACCCGCACGGCGACAGCTCGATCTATGACGCGATGGCGCGCATGGCGCAGGATTGGGCGATGCGCGTGCCGTTGATCGACGGCCAGGGCAATTTCGGCTCGATGGACCCCGATCCGCCCGCCGCGATGCGCTACACCGAGGCGCGTCTCGCCAGGGTCGCGTCGGCGCTGCGCGACGACATCGACAAGGACACGGTCGACTTCCAGGACAATTACGACGGCTCCGAGAGCGAGCCGACCGTCCTCCCCGCGCGCTTCCCCAATCTGCTCGTCAACGGCGCGGGCGGCATCGCGGTCGGCATGGCGACCAACATTCCGCCGCACAATCTCGGCGAAGTGATCGACGCGTGCCTCGCGCATATCGAGGGCATGCTCGGCAAGCGCGAGCCGCTGACGCTCGAAGAGCTGATGGAGATCGTCCCCGGCCCCGATTTCCCCACCGGCGCGCTGATCCTCGGCCGCTCGGGCTGCCGCTCGGCCTATCAGACCGGTCGCGGCTCGATCATCGTCCGCTCGCGCCACGATTTCGAGCAGCGCGGCGAGCGCCGCTCGATCGTGCTCACCGAAATCCCCTACCAGCAGGGCAAGAACGCGCTGGTCGAGAAGATCGCCGAGGCCGCCAAGGAAAAGCGCGTCGAGGGCGTCAGCGACATCCGCGACGAATCGTCGCGCGAGGGCGTGCGTATCGTCATCGACCTGCGCCGCGACGCGACGCCCGAAGTCGTGCTCAACCAGATCTGGCGCAACACGCCCGCGCAATCGAGCTTCCCGGCCAACATGCTCGCGATCCGTGGCGGCCGGCCCGAACTGCTCAACCTGCGCGACATCATCGAGGCGTTCGTCAAGTTCCGCGAGGAAGTGATCACGCGCCGCTCGAAATTCGAGCTCGCCAAGGCGCGCGACCGGGCGCACATCTTGCTCGGCCTCGTCATCGCCGTCACCAATCTCGACGAAGTCGTCCGCATCATCCGCGGCTCGTCTAGCCCCGCCGCGGCGCGCGACGCGCTCCTCATGCGCGAATGGCCCGTCGCCGAGATCGCGCCCTATATCCGCCTCGTCGAGGCGGTCGAGCACGAAGTCGAGGGCGACACTTATCGCCTGTCGGACGTCCAGGTCCGCGCGATCCTCGACCTGCGGCTCCACCGCCTCACCGCGCTCGGTCGCGACGAGATCGGCGACGAGCTCGCCAGGCTCGCCGAATCGATCGCGGAGCTACTGGAAATTCTGGGCAACCGCGCGCGCCTCTACGAAGTCATCGTCGAGGAGCTGACTGCGGTCCGCGACCAGTACGCCACCCCGCGCCGCACCGAGATCGCCCCCGCCGCCGACGGGATCGAGGACGAGGATTTGATCGAGCGCGAGGACATGGTCGTCACCGTCACGGTGCAGGGCTATATCAAGCGCACCAGCCTCGACACCTTCCGCGCGCAGAATCGCGGCGGCAAGGGCCGCGCCGGGATGGCGACCAAGGAAGAGGACGCCGTCACCGAGCTGTTCGTCACCTCGACGCATACTCCGGTGCTGTTCTTCTCCACGCTGGGCAAGGTCTATCGCATGAAGGTCTGGCGCCTGCCCGAGGGCGGGCCGGCGACGCGCGGACGGCCGATGATCAACCTGTTGCCGCTGGCGGACGGCGAGACGATCTCGACCGTGCTGCCGCTCCCCGAGGACGAGGCCGAGTGGGGCAAGCTCCACGTCATGTTCGCCACCGCCAAAGGCAGCGTGCGCCGCAATTCGATGGACGCGTTCACCAACGTCCCCTCGAACGGCAAGATCGCGATGAAGTTCGAGGGCGAGGACGAGGACGACCGGCTGATCGGCGTCGCCTTGCTCGACGAGAGCGATGACGTGCTGCTCGCCACGCGCCAGGGCAAGGCGATCCGCTTCGCCGGCGACGATGTCCGCGAATTCCAGAGCCGCGCCTCCACCGGCGTGCGCGGCATGCGCCTCGCCGATGGCGACGAAGTCATCTCGCTCTCGATCCTCCACAAGGTGGGGGTCAAGGACCAGGACGAGCGCGAGGATTATCTCCGCCACGCGCCGTGGAAGTCCGAGGACACCGAAGGCACGCGTCAGGCGCGCCGGATGGACGATGCGCGCTTTGCCGAACTGATGGCGAAAGAGCAGTTCATCCTCACCGTCTGCGCCAACGGCTATGGCAAGCTCTCCTCGGCGTACGAATATCGCCGCACCGGCCGCGGCGGCCAGGGCATCACCAATATCGACAATATCGCGCGCAACGGCCTCGTCGTGGCGAGCTTTCCGGCGAGCAAGGGACACCAGCTCATGCTCGTCACCGATCAGGCCAAGATGATCCGCATGTCGCTGGGCGACCTGCGCGTGATCGGCCGCGGATCGGCGGGCGTCCGCCTGTTCAACGTGGCGGACGACGAGCACGTCGTCTCGGCCGCGCGGATCGAAGAAAGCGAGGACGAGGCCGAAATGAACCTCGCCGACGGTCCGGACGTTACGGAGCCGACCCCAGACGCCGACACCGGCGAAGATCTGGCGGAGGGTCCGGAGGACGGCCAGTGAGCGAGACGCCCAAGACCGCGTACAAGGTGCTGACCGCCGAGCAGATGCAGGCGCTCGAGGCCGATGCGTTCGAAGGCGCCCCGGTGGATATCGCCGACGGCTACATCCACCTCTCCACCCGCGCCCAGCTCCAGGAGACGCTCGACAGGCACTTCGCCGGGCAGGAGGGGCTATGGCTGGCCGCGGTCGACCTCGATGCGCTCGGGGATGCCGTGAAGTGGGAGGAATCGCGCGGCGGCCAGCTCTTCCCGCACATCCACGGCAAGCTGACACTCGACGCCGTGACTGCCTATAGCGAGCTGCACTACGAGGCGGACGGCAGCCTCAGGCTCCCGGTCACGGGCTGACGCATCCATCGCCACACTGCTGCGGCGTCACCGCAGCCGCCAGCCAATCCACCGGATACAGATGCCGCATCCCCGTCGAGAAAGCGGCGGGAAAAATGCTCGCATGGCTCTCGTCTCCGAACACCTTGTGCTCGACGCTCAGCTCCGCATCGCCGCGCGCCGCGAGCAGCGCGGCGAAGCGCTTCATGTCGGTGACCATCCCGCCGCTCGCCTGCTCCTCCCACCAGCCGATCCCCATCCACACCCGCGTCGCGCGCGCCAGCGGCTTGAATTCGCGGCGTTCCTCGCGGCCGAGCAGCAGCTTCTCGGCGTACCAGAGCGAGGGGCTGACCATTAGATAGCGGTCGAACAGCTCGGGATGCGCCTGCAGCACCCACGCCCCGAACAGCCCGCCATAGCTGTGCCCGCACAGGGTCCGCTGTGCGGGATCGGTCGCGAAGGTCCGCTCGATCAGCGGGATCGCCTCCTCGGCCAGCATCCTCAGGAACGCCGGAGCGCCGCCCGAATGCGCCTGGAATTCGGGGCCGTAGCCGACATTGGGCCAATAGACCGGGGTATAGTCGCGCGAGCGCTCCATCTGGTAGCGGTTGCGGTCGGGATAGATCCCGGCATAGGCGACCGAGACCAGGATCTGCTCGGGGATGTGCTGCCGGTCGGCGAGGTGCTCGAGATGATTGGCCGCAATCGCGAAGCTGTAATCGGCGTCGAGCGTCCACACCGTGGGATAGCGCTTGCTTCGGTCATAGGCGGCGGGCACCCGCACATAGAGTTCGTACGCGATGCCGTTGATCGCCGAATGGAGCGGGACAACGCTCGCGAAAGGCAGCACATAGGGCCGCGTCCCCGCTTCCTGCCGCGCCTTCGCCTGCGCCGCGAGCGGCATGGCGAGCGTGCCGCCCAGAAACGCCCGCCGATCGGGTCCCCTCGTCATGCGCCCCTCCCCTTCTGGAGCGCATCCTCCCGCGCGATCCGGCGGCGGCAAGCCCCGCGCGCCGGACGGTGCCAAAGATCGGCCTACCAGTAGCGGCCGGTGTTCAGGCATTGCTGCCAGCGCCGGTTCGCCGCCATCTTGCAGCTCGTGTCCGAGCAGAGCGCCGCATCGGCCTGATGCTTCTGCGCGCACTCGGTCTTGCGGCTCGAAGCCGCCGTAGCGGGCCGCGCCGGGCTCGCCGGCCCGAGCAGCGCCTTCATCTCGGGCGAGGTCGCATAGTCCGCCGGCACCTTGCCCGAACGGTCGCGCAGGTTCTTGCTCGCCCCGTGCGCGAGGAGCACCTTCGCCGCCTCGACGCGGTCGCGGCTCGCTGCGGTGTGGAGCAGCGTGTCGCCGACATCGTCCTTCGCGTCGGCCTTGACGCAATCCTCGAGCAGCAGCGCCAGTTCGTCGGGATGGTTGTACCAGATGTCGTCGCGCGCGCGCAGGATCGGGCGCATCGCCGCCGAGCGGCCGTTGTTCGCCTTCTCGGCGACCACCGCGGCGCAGCTCCCGTTGCTCCCGCCACCTGCCGACTTGTCGGTGCCCGCCACGCCGCCGGTCGAGACGGTATTCGGAGCCTGCATCGCCCTCGCGAGCGCCGCCTTCACTGCCGTGCCCGAAGCCATGTCGTACGCCGTGCGCCCCAGCGCGGACTTGAGGTTGGGGTCCGCCCCGCGTTCGAGCAGCGCCTGCACCACCTCCAGATTGCCCGCGTCCGCCGCGCGGTGGAGCAGGGTATAGCCTTCGTCGGTCTGGAAATTGATGTCGAACTTGCCGCTGTCGACGATCGCCAGCGCTTCGGCGTTGTGCTTGATCGCGATGTCGTACGCCGCAGTCGTCCAGGGATCTGCCTGGAGCATGGTTGCACCCGCCGCGCCCGCAAGCATCGCCGCCGCCAGCCCCGCCATCATCAATCGCTTCATCCTTGCCTCCCCTTCGTCCGGGAAACCCTAGAAAAGCAGTGGCTTGGGTCAACACATTCATATGCACGCAGGATTCCGCGCTTGCGTCCGAGGTCGGACCGCGCCTAGGGGGGCAGGCGATGAGCGGAACGGCGGAATTCAGGCACGGCGGCTGGCGGCGCATCGCGTTCGCGCTGGCGCTGTGCGCGTTGCTCTTCCGCCTCGCCGTCCCCGCCGGCTGGATGCCCCAGGCGAGCGCGCGCGGCGTGACGCTCGGTTGGTGCAGCGGCACGAGCCACGAGATCCCCGCGGAGGCGAAAGCGCTGCTCGAAAAGGCGCTCGGCAAGCCCAAGCCCGTCAAGCCTGCCCCGGACCAGCCTTGCGCCTTCGCCGCCGCCGCGCAGCCGCTCACCGCCGCCGATCCGCTTCCCGCGATAGTCGCGCCCGCCGCCGTTGCCGAAGCCGAGCCCGAAGTGCTCCGCCCCATCCCCGGCCGCGGCCTCGCCGCTCCGCCCCCGCTCGCCACCGGACCGCCCCTCTTCGCCTGAACCGAGTCCCCTCGCTTCAGCCGGAGTTCCCATGCCTGTTGCCCATTTTCTGCGCGGCACTGCCGCCCTGATTGCCTTTGCCGCCGCCCCGCCCCTTCCGGCCCTTGCCGACGAGGACAAGGATCAGGATGCCAGGGCGAGCGAGATCGTCGTCACCGGCAAGGTCCAGCCCGCGACGCCAGCGACGAGGTCGACGGTCACCGCCCGACAGATCGAGACGAAGATCAATGCGGTCAATGTCGAAGACACGGTCAAGTATCTGCCGAGCCTCGTCGTCCGGAAGCGCAACATCGGCGACACGCAGGCGCCGCTCGCCACGCGCACTTCGGGTCTCGGCGCGAGCGCGCGCAACCTGATCTATGCCGATGGCGCGTTGCTCTCGGCGCTGATCGGTAACAACAACACCTCGGCCAGCCCGCGCTGGAGCCTCGTGAGCCCGCAGGAGATCGAGCGGATCGACGTGCTCTACGGTCCCTTCTCGGCGGCCTATCCCGGCAGCTCGATCGGCGCGGTGGTCAACATCACCACGCGCCTGCCCGACAAGCTCGAGGCGACCGCGCAGGCGCTCGCCAATCTCCAGGACTTCGAACTCTACGGCACCGACCGCTACCTCCGCAGCTATCAATATAGCGGGTCGGTCGGCGATCGCTTCGGTCCCTTCGCGTTCTTCGCCAGCGCGACGCATACCGACAGCAAGACGCAGCCGATCAGCTTCGTCACCGCCATCCGTCCTGCAGCGCCGGGCGCCGCGGGCACGCCGACCGTCGGCGGCTATGACGATTTCAACCGCACGGGCAGCCCGATCCGCGTGTTCGGCGCGGGCGGGCTCGAGCATCACAGGCAGGACATGCTCAAGCTCAAGACCGCTTTCGACATCTCGCCGGCAGTGCGCATCGCCTATACCGGCGGCCTGTTCCTCGACGAGACCTCGGGCCGCGTCGAAAGTTACGTCCGCAACGCCGCCACCGGCGCGCCGATCTATTCGGGGGCGATCAACAGCGGCGGCTACGGTTATTCACTGGCCACCAGCGCGTTCGCGAGCGGCATCTACCTTCGCGACGCACGTCACTGGTCGCACACGCTTTCGATCGGCGGAGCGGGCGGCGCGTTCGATTGGAAGCTGATCGGCACGCTCTACGATTTCGGCCGCGAGATCCAGCGCACGCCGACCGCGGTGACTGGCGCCGCCGGCAATGTCACGCGGCTCGACGGGACCGGCTGGCGCACACTCGACGGCAGCCTCGGCTGGAATTCCGGCGGCAATACGCTGCGGATAGGCGCGCACCTGGACCAGTACGAGATCAATTCGAACCGCTATTCGACCGCCGATTGGCAGGCGCGCGCGCAAGGCGCCCTCAATCAGGCTTCGCGCGGCAAGACCCGCACGGCGGCGATCTGGGCAGAGAACACATTTGCGTTCGCTCCCGCACTCAAGCTCACGCTCGGCGGCCGCTACGAATGGTGGCGTGCGTTCGACGGCTTCAACTTTTCGACGAGCCCAGCACTGTCCGTGGACCAGCCCGAGCGCCGCGCCGAGGGATTCTCGCCCAAGGCGACGCTGGCGTGGAGCCTCGCCCCCGCCCTCACTGCGCGCGCGTCGATCGGCCGCGCCTATCGCTTCCCGACCGTGGGCGAGCTCTATCAGGCGATCACTACCGGCGCGGTTCTCACCGTCCCCGATCCGAGCCTCCGTCCCGAACGCGCATGGTCCGAAGAACTCGCGCTCGAATATGCCGACGGCCACGGTACGGCGCGGCTCGCGCTGTTCAACGAGAGCATCGCCGACGCCCTGATCTCGCAATCCGCGCCGTTGCTCCCCGGTTCGACTCAGCTTTTCACCTATTTCCAGAATGTCGATCGCACGCGCGCTCGCGGCATCGAGCTGGCCTTCGACCGCCGCGATGTGATGCCCCGGTTCGATGTGGCCGGCAGCGTGACATACACCGACGCCGAAACCGTCAAGGACGCCGCTTTCCCCGTCGCCGTGGGCAAGACACTCCCCAGCGTCCCGCGCTGGAAGGCGACCGCAGTCGTCACCTGGCGCGCCGACGACGCGGTCTCGCTCACCGCCGCCGCGCGCTATGCAAGCCGCAACTGGGGCTCGCTCGACAACAGCGATATTGTCGGCAACACCTATCAGGGCTTCTACGAATATCTCGTCGTGGACGCGCGCGCGCATTTCAAGGCGGGCGAGCATCTCGGCTTTTCGCTGGGCGTCGATAACCTGTTCAACGACAAGTATTTCCTCTTCCACCCCTTCACGCAGCGATCGGTGACGGTCGAGGCGAAGTTGCGGCTATGAGCACCGCCGCGCCGTCCGCGCCGCGCTGGTACAACGCCGTGTGGCGATGGCATTTCTATGCCGGAATGCTGTGCATGCCCTTCGTGCTGTGGCTCGCTACCACGGGGACGATCTTCCTGTGGAAGCCGCAGATCGAGGCTTGGCTCGATCGGCCCTACGACACGCTCTCCGTCACCGGTCCGCGCGCCAGCGCGCAGGCGCAGGTGGCGGCGGCGCTGAATGCGGTTTCCGGCGCTTCGCTCCACAAATACGAGCTGCCCGAGGCGGAGGGCCACGCCACCCGCGTTATCGTCGGTAAAGGCGGCGTCGACGTCCGCGTCTACGTGAATCCATATGACCTGACCGTCCTCAAGACGATCCGCGAGGACGCCCGGCCGATGCGCGTGATCCAGGAACTCCACGGCCAGTTCCGCATGGGGAATCCCGGCAGCTATGTCGTCGAGATCGCCGCCTGCTGGACCGTCACGATGCTGCTTACCGGCGTCTATCTCTGGTGGCCGCGGGGGCGGCGCGGGCTCGCCGGCGTACTCTATCCGCGGCTGCGCCAGGGCAAGCGCGTCTTCTGGCGCGACATCCATGCCGTGGCGGGAATCTGGGTCGCGGTGTTCGCGCTGTTCCTGATCTCCACCGGGCTCCCCTGGGCCAAGTTCTGGGGCAGCTATTTCAAGGACGTCCGACAAGTCACCGGCACAGTCGACGGACCACAGGATTGGGCGGTCGGCAGTCCTTCGTCCAAGGCGATGCTCGGCGATCATGCCGAGCATATGGGCATGGCGATGAATCACGCGCCTGCGCCCGGCGCCGACCTCGATCGCGTCGTGGGGACGATCTACCGCCTGGGCATCGCCCCGCCGGTGCTGCTCGCGCCGCCCGCAAAGCCCGGCGATCCCTGGACAGTGGCCTCGGACGCGCAGAACCGCCCACTCCGCACCAACCTCACGATCGACGGCAAGACGGGCGCGCTCACTTCGCGCCGCGACTTTAGCCAGCGCCATTGGCTCGATCGCGTCGTCGGCTATGGCATCTCCGCCCACGAAGGCGCGCTGTTCGGTCTCGCCAACCAGATTCTCGGCACGCTCACCGCGCTGCTGCTGCTCACGCTCACCGTCTCGGGCGCCGTGATGTGGTGGCGCAGGCGCCCGCAGGGTCTGCTCGGCGCGCCGGTTCCGCGAAAGCGGCCGCGTGCGGGCTTCGCGCTGCTCGGCGCGATCGGATTGCTGGCGCTGTGGATGCCGCTGTTCGGCGCGACCTTGCTCGCGGTGCTGCTGGTCGAGCGGCTGCTGCTGCGGCGGTTGCCGGGAACGCGGCGGTGGCTCGGGTTGCAGCCCGCCTGAAGGC
>JAEWCK010000145.1 GCA_023390675.1 Pseudomonadota bacterium | reverse complement strand
GCCTTAATAGTTGAAGCGGATGCCGGCGAGGAACTCGCGGCCCGTATGGTGATAGACCGAGAGCAGATTACGCGAATCGACGAACTGGTCCTGATACTGGTCGGTCAGGTTGATGCCCTCGAAGGTCAGCTTGAACTGGTCGGTGAGGGTGATCTGCAGCGAGGCATCGAGATTGAAGGTCTTGTTGGTGCCCTGGCTGTCGACACCCTGGGTGCCGACCGCGTCGCTGAGATACCCGCTGCGATAGGCGCCGGAAACGCGGGCGCTGATCAGCTTGTCTTCGTAATAGAGCGTCGCATTGGCGCTATTGTTCGACAGGCCGGTGAGATCGCCGGTTTTCACCACCGCGCCCGACGAGTTCAGATATTTGATCTTCGAGGTCACGTGCGTGTAGTTCAGCAGCACGCCGAAATTGCCGAGGAAGCCCGGCAGGAATTTGAACGGCTGCTGGAAGTTGATCTCATAGCCGCGCAGGATGCCGCCGGGGGTATTGCGCGGGGCCGAGAAGGTCCAGTTGGCTTGATCGGGGCTGCAGGTTGCGGGATATTGGTTGCCGCATGCCGCGATCGCCAGGCTGTCGGGCAGGCCGAACGGGTTCGAGCTGTAGGCGCCCGACGACTGCACGGTCTGCACGAAGCTGTCGATGTTCTTCTGGAAATAGGCGACCGAGATCAGCGCGCCGGGCTGATAATACCATTCGGCCGAGGCATCGAGCGTAGTGGCGCGGAACGGATCGAGGTTGGGGTTGCCGACCGACACGCTGCGGTTGGCGCCCGACACCTGCACCGTCGCCGACGGCGGCAGACTGCCCAGATCCGGACGCGCCATCACCTTCGCCGCGGCGGCGCGGATGATGAAGTTGCGGCTCGGCTCGAACACGAGGTTCATCGAGGGCAACCAGTCCTCATAGGTCCGCGTGGCGCTGATGCCCACCGGCGCGCCGCTGGAGAAGGAATAGCCGTGCGAGCGCTGATAGGTCTGCACGTAGCGCACGCCCGCGTTGCCGCGGAAGTTGAAGATGCCGAAGTCGCGGCTGAAGTCGGCCTGGAAATAGCCGCTCTTGTCGTGCTCCTCGACGCTCGTGTTGCCCGAGAGGCCCGGTTCGATGCCGAGCTTGAAGGTGCCGCCGCGGGCGGTGGGATCCTCCAGCCCGAAATAATCGCGCGCCGCAAAATAGTCCGGCCCGAAATAGGTCTGGCCCTCGATAGTCACCATGCGGCCGAACTTGTCGAGCGTGTCTGCGGCCAGCGTGCAGCAGGCGAGGTTGGTGTCCTGCGCGGAGGTGGTGCCGTTCGAGCGCCGCAGGTCGGTGCCGGTGAAGCTGTATTCCTTATACGCCCCTCCGGCGCTCAGCTTGAACCCTTCGGCAACATCCCATTGCAGATTGACCTGCGCGGTGTCGTAGGTGTTCTTCGCCGCGGCGGCGCGCAGGCGGAGCTGGCTCAGCACCCAGCCCTGCGGGCCGGCCAGATTGGCGGTGCCGAAATTGAACACCGGATGGTGGCGATCAGTATAATCGTAGCTGTAATTGTCGGCGTTGTAGAAGTCGAAGGTCACCGTGTTCTGGATCGGGTTCTCGTGATCTGAACGCGACATGCCGAGCAGCACGTTGAGGTTGAGGCTGTCGCCAAGCTTCTGATCGAAATTGGCGGTCACCTGCTTGAACTTGGTGTCGAGGCGGTCGAACCTGTTCTCGGTGCGCAGGTCGACATCGTTGAACGTGCCCGCGAGAAGGCTGCCATTCACTACCGTGGCTGCCGTCACATCGGTGTCGTTGACGCCGCAATTGGTCGCCCGGTTGGCGGCCGTGCAGAGGCCGGCGACCGAGAAGCCGTTGGCTTCGAGATAGCGCTCCTCGCGCGTACCCTTGAAGTCGGCATAGAGGCCATCGATCGTCAGCGACGTGCTGTCGCTCGGCTTCCACTGGATCGAACCGGTAACGCCGATGCGCTCCTGGTTCGTGATGTAATAGTCGTAGCGCGGAAAACGGGGGTGGAAGAGCTTGTTCGCGTCGACGCAGGCCGGCGTGGTCGAGGGCGCGCTCGCCGTGGTGTAGGCGCAGGGCGTGCCGAGCCAGCTTTCGAAGCCCGGGGCGACGCCGGCGGTGTTGGTCGTCCAGCGCACCGTCGAATAGCCGCTCTCGACGATCTGGCGCTTGGTATAGGCCGCCGAGGCGAGGACGCCGAAGGTGCCTTCGTCGTTGCGCCACGAGAACATCGCAGCGGCGCGCGGCGACCATTTCTCCGAGAGGTCGTTATATCCGCCCTGCGCCGAAGCGGCGATCGTCAGCCCGGCCTTGTAATCGAACGGATGCGCCGTCGCGAGATCGACGGTCGCGCCCAGCGAGCCCTCTTCGGTGCCGGCTTCGGCCGTCTTGCGCACGGTGATCCCGTTGAAGAGGTCGGCGGCGAAGACGTTGAAGTCGAAACCGCGGCCGCGATTGGTGCCGCCCGAGGCGTCCGAGCCGCCGGCGGTGGCGATCGCCTCCATGCCATTGATGCGCACGCGGGTGAATTGGGGACCGAGGCCGCGCACCGAGATCTGGCGGCCCTCGCCGCCGTCGCGCGCGAGCGCCACGCCGGGGACGCGCTGGATCGATTCGGAGAGGTTGAGATCAGGGAACTTGCCGATGTCTTCGGCGAGGATGGTGTCGACCGAGCCGGTCTCGGTCCGCTTGACGTCGAGCGCCTTGGCGAGGCTTCCGCGGAAACCGGTAACAACAATGTCGTTGCTGTCGGTGACGTCGTTCTGGTCCGCGGTCTGGTCGCTCGCGGCGGGCTGGGCGGTGTCCTGCGCCAGCGCCGGCGTCGCGATGCCCGCACTCGCCATCACCGCCAGCGAAACGCCCGCCAGCAGCATGAAATTACGTGACTTGTCCTTGCGCATCCCTGCCTCCTTAGAATTTCCCCTGGCCGGCTTGCCGCCGCCTCTCCGTCGATGCCGGCCCAGCCGGCGCTATGCGATCCTCTCCAGGCGTTTGCGGCCATTGGCGAGCACTTGTTGATGGAAGGTCCGGAGCGATCCGACGCCGCCGCGCGCGGCCTTCAGGCCCCGCTCTGCCAGGCCGAGCCAGGTCAGCGCCTCGGCGGCGCGGATCGCGGGCTCGATGGTGATTCGCTCGATATCTTGCGCGAATGGCGCGAAATAGGCCGGCTCTCCCTGCAGTTCCGCGAGCTTTCTGCTCGTCTGTGCCAGCGAATAGTGTCCCAAGTGGACACCGGTGTCAACCAGCCCGCGGCCGATCCGGAACAGCATCCAGTGCAAATGCCCCAAAAGCGCACGGTCGTTGCCGGCGAAGGCGCCGTCACGCGCCATCAGCTCCTCGGCGTAGATCGCCCAGCCCTCCGCAAAAGGGCCGGTATATTCGAGGCGCAGCGGGTGCAGTTTCGCGGCGTCCTCGATCGGCAGCTGGATCATGTGTCCGGGAAGCAGCTCGTGATGAACGACCGCGCCGAGCGTCCAGGACGGGCGGTCGCGGATGCGCTTCAGATCGACCCAATAGACGCCCGACATGCCCGGCGCGGCGACGGTACGGTAGCCTTGCCGGCCCTCGGCCTCCTCCTTCGCGCTCATCCGCCGGACCGAGACGTCGAGGCACATCGGCGGCACCAGCCCGATCAGCGCGGGGACGCGCGCGCGGGCCTTGTCGAGCCAGGCGTTCATGTCGGCGACGGCGCGATCGCGGCCGGAATCGTCGTCCGGGTAAAGGAAGCGCGGATCGCGAAAGGCCGCGCTCATCCGCCCGCCGACCGATCCGCGCGTCAGGCCGAGCCGGCGCAGCACGCCGTCGGCGCGGGCGGTCAGCTCGCGCGCCTTGTCGACGAAGCGGCGGTGCGCCTCGACAGGCGGGACCGCGCCGAAATTGCGCTCGAGCAGCAGCGCGAAGTAGGCCTCTCCGCCGGGGAAGCGGCTCACCCCGGGCTCGGCAGGGGCCCGGGGCGCGAGCGAGGTGAGCAGATCGCCCTGATGGGCAAGCGCCTGCGCGACGCGGCCGGCCGCATCCGCGCGCGCCCTGGCGATGCCGGACGCGGTGCGGTCGAGCAATGGCCGGGGCAGGATCACGCCGCGTTCGGCCTCGGCCCGCACCGCTTCGGTTTCGGCGTCGATGCGGGCGATGAGCGCGGCCTCGTCCTTCGGATGCGCGGCATCGCGCCATGCGCCGGCGTTCGGCGCCAGCGTGTAGGGCGAGCGGCCGAAGCGGCCGATCGGGAAGCGGGCGGCGAGGCGTCGGTCGACATCGAGTCCGATCCGCGCCGTCTCGAGATCGATCCGGGCGGAGGGCGACAGGCTGGCGGGGTTGAACTCCGCCAGCCGCTTCAGCTTTTCCGACGGCGAATCGAGCTTCGCGAAACTGTCGAGTGTCGCGCGCAGCCGGGCGTCGTCATTGCCCTGCGCGCGGGCGAGCGCGGGCGCGCAGGCGCCGGCGAGCGCGGCGGCGAGCAG
>JAEWCK010000091.1 GCA_023390675.1 Pseudomonadota bacterium | reverse complement strand
GACCAGGCCGTAAGGTTTGCGAGGGGCGGCTCCGGCCGCCCCTATCTTCCCGCGCACCCGAGCGCCGCCGCGTCGATCGCAGTCGCGGCGCCCTTCAGCGCATAGCTGTCGGCGAAGGGCGCGCCGTTCGCGCCCATCGTCTCGACGCTCATGCTGCGCCCCGATCGGATCGCCGCGACGATCGCGCCGTCGGTGCGCGCGTCGGGCGCCCACGCGTCGGCATCGCCCGCCTGCAGCTCGAATCGCCGCTCGCCGATCGAGAGCGTCACGCGCGCGCCCGCGGCGCGGACGCGGCTCAGGCGAATGTGGAGCTGGTTGCGGACATGGTCGCCCGGCCACGTCGCGATGCTGGCGAAGGGCTGGGCATCGGCGTGCTTCTCGATCGGCCGCGCGATCGCGAAGCAGCGCGGCGGCGAGGCGTCGCGGAACGCCCCCCAGCTCTCGAACACGCCGAGCGGCTCGCGCGCCTGGAGGATGAGGGCGAGCGCGATCAGGCTCATGCCGGCGCCGCGCCCCGGCCCTTGCCCCAATGCACGACGGTCTCGACGCCGCCTTCGATCTTCACGATCGATCCCTGCGGCAGATCGGGCGCCACCGGGGCGGCGAATTGCGGCATCGCCGGGGCATGCGTCATCACCCCGCGCAGGATACGGCTCGACATGCCGTGCATGATCACCAGCCGATCGCCCGGATCGTCGTCGGTGTCGGCGAGCCAGGAAGAGACGCGCACCGCGATCGCATCATACCATTCGCCGCCCGGTGGCGGGCGCGTGTAGAGCCCATGCTCCAGGTCGAGGATATTCTCTTCGGCGAGGTCGGCATAATAGCGCCCGCTCCACTCACCCATGCCGATCTCGACCAGCCGATCGTCGTGCTTCGCCTGGTGCCAGTCGAGCTCGAGATGCTCGGCGATGATCGCCAGCGTCTGGAGCGCGCGCCCTGCGCTCGACGACCAGAGCGTGATCTTCGGCTTCACGCCCAATATCTCGCGCAGCGCCGCGCCCATCGCGTCGGCCTGCGCGAAGCCCGCGCGAGTCAGCGGCGTGTGCGGGTGGTCGCCTTGCATCCGGCGCGCGACGTTGAACACCGTCTCGCCGTGGCGGGCGATGAAGTCGCGGCCTTTGCGGGTCGTCGTCATGGCCTCTCTCAGCCCCAGCGGCGAAAGAAAGGCAATGCCCAAAAATGACCCCGGTTCGTTCATCGGGCGAACAGGTGGCGAGGCGCAGCAGGAAGCCGCCCGTTGCACGGGCGCAATGAAAAGGTGTCCCCACGCGTACCTTCCCCGATACCGCCTGACAGGCGCTCCCGTGACTTCGAACTGTGGCGGATAAGCCACGGTTTTTCTCGTTTATCTGGGGTTCATGCAACCGGGACTCATGCCCCCCGGTTATGCCCCGGCTCGCGCCAAAAGCGCGAGCGCGTACCAAGGAGTAGCGTTATGCGTACCAAGTTTTTCGTCGCCGCCCTGATCGCCTCGTCGGCCTTTGCGGCGCCCGCTTTGGCCCAGGATTCGGGCTTCACCGGGCCGCGCGCCGAGGGAGTCGTCGGCTGGGACCGTGTCGACGACGGATCGTCGAACGGCACGCCCTCGAGCGATGGCGTCGTCTATGGCGGCGCTGTCGGCTATGATTTCCAGGCCGGCAACGCGGTGATCGGGTTCGAAGGCGAAGCGACCGGATCGACCAACGATCAGGAAGCAGCGGACGTCATCGCCCCGGGCGACAACTTCCGCGTCAAGGCGGGCCGCGACCTCTATGTCGGCGGCCGGCTCGGCTTCCTCGCGGGTCCGCGCACGATGATCTATGCCAAGGGCGGCTACACCAACGCCCAGGTCGAGACCCGGTATACCAGCGGCAACACGACCACCACCGTCAAGGACGATCTAGACGGCTGGCGGCTGGGCGCGGGCGCCGAGTTCAAGCTCAACGACAAGGTCTATCTGAAGGGCGAGTATCGCTACTCGAACTACAGCAAGATGGACGGCGCCGATGTCGACATCGACCGTCACCAGGTCGTCGGCGGCGTGGGGATCCGCTTCTAGGCCGCACCGCACCGATTTTTGGTGTGAACAGAAGGGTCGGGGCGCTTGCTCCGGCCCTTTTTGTCGTTAGAGATTATGAACGACCAACTGGCCTTTGGCGGATTCGAGCCGAGGCCTCCCGGGGGTTTGAAGATGAAGGCGACGATCGAACGCGCAACTCTGTTGAGGGGCTTGAGCCACGTCCAGTCGGTGGTCGAGCGGCGCAACACGATCCCGATTCTCTCCAACGTGCTGATCGAGGCGCAGGCCGGCGGAACGATGAGGCTGATGGCGACCGATCTCGATCTGCAGATCGACGAGACGATCCCCGCCGCGGTCGACCAGCCGGGCGCGACCACGGTCTCCGCGCACACCTTGTTCGACATCGTCCGCAAGCTTTCCGAAGGCTCGCAAGTCGAATTGCACGCCGCCGAGGGCAAGCTCAGCATCGTCGCGGGCCGCGCGCGCTTCTCGCTCGGCACGCTGGCGCGCGACGACTTCCCGATCATCGCCGAGGGCGAGCTGCCGACCACCTTCGAGCTCCCTGCCGAGACGCTCAAGCAGATCATCGACAAGACGCGCTTCGCGATCTCGACCGAAGAGACGCGCTATTATCTAAACGGCATCTTCCTCCACGTCACCGACGAGGCGACTCCGCTGCTCCGCGCGGCCGCGACCGACGGCCACCGCCTCGCCCGCGTCACCGTCGCGCGTCCCGACGGTGCCGATGCGATGCCCGACGTGATCGTGCCGAGGAAGTGTGTCGGCGAGCTCCGCAAGCTGCTCGACGAAGTCGACGGATCGATCGGCGTGTCGCTCTCGGGATCGAAGATCCGCTTCGATCTCGGCCAGGCGATTCTCACCTCCAAGCTGATCGACGGCACCTTCCCCGATTATTCGCGCGTCATCCCGACGGGCAACGACAAGCTCCTCAAGCTCGACCCCAGGAGCCTGATGGAAGGCGTCGATCGCGTCTCGACGATCGCCACCGAGAAGACCCGTGCGGTCAAGATGGCGCTCGATCGCGACAAGGTGACGCTCTCGGTCACCAGCCCCGAGAACGGCGCGGCCGCCGAGGAAGTCCCCGGCGAATATGTCGCCTCGCCCTTCGAGATCGGCTTCAACAGCCGCTACCTGATGGACATTCTCGGCCAGATCGAAGGCGACATGGTCGAGGTCCACCTCGCCGACGCCGCCGCGCCGACGCTGATCCGCGAGAACGACGCTTCGCCCGCGCTCTACGTGCTGATGCCGATGCGGGTGTGACGGCTGGCCTCCGGGCCGCCACGACTTGACAAATGGCCAATGTTCTGCTTATGTTCCGGCGGCTCTTTGAAGCCGTCGAGATCATCCCGAGTCGATCGGCCTTGGGCCACCTGAAAAAAACCGATCTTGGCCTGAACTTTTCTGAACTTCCGCGCGGACGGGGTTGGCAGTCGGAGGCGGCGGCGATTTTTTCATCGCGCGCGGACGCGCCGCGCAGGTTGATTTCTTAACCCGGCTCCTATATTGACACTCTTGTCAATAAGGACTGACTCGATGGCCACGCAACCCGCGCCGCAGACGTTCAACCCCGGCATCCCGATGAAACGGGAATGGGGAACCGCGCTCCGCGCGCTGGGCAAGCTGCTGTCGAACGGCGACGACACCGAGCAGGTGTTCCGGATCATGCGCGCCCTCAACGGGGACGTGACCCAGCGCAATTATCGCAAGCTGCTCACCCTGCCGGGCGGCGGGCGCATCGCCTATGAGCATGTCGAGCTCGCCCAGCGCCTCACCGATCGCGAATGGATCGACAGCTTCGCCGAAGGCACGGTCGGCGCGGCCTATCGCCACTTCCTCGATTCGACCGGCTATTCGGCCGACGGCCTCGCTGCGATCAGCATGACCGAGGGCGCCTTCCAGGGCGTCGATGTCGAGCATCCCTATGCGTGGATGGGCCGCCGCGAGCGCGACATCCACGATCTGTGGCACGTCATCACCGGCTACAAGGCCGACGAGCATCTCGGCGAAGCGTGCCTCGTCGCCTTCTCCTATGCGCAGACCGGCGGGCTCGGTTGGGCGTTCATCGGCCTCGGCGCCGCACTCAAGAGCATCCGCGTCACGCGCCGGCTCGATTTCTTCAAGGCGGTGATCGAGGGCTATCGCCACGGCAAGAAGGCCGGCTGGCTCCACGGCGAGGATTACGAGCAGCTCCTCGCCGAGCCGCTCGACCAGGTCCGCCGCCGCCTGAACATCGCCGAGCCGGTCAAGTACCGCATCGCCCAGGCAAGCCTCGCCGAGCAGGGGCTCAAGGGCATCTAGTCCGCGGGCTGCGCCAGCCGCGCTCGCTCGGCCTCCATCCGCTTCCGCAGTCCCGCCGCATCGAGCAGCGGCCGCGGCAAGTCGAACACATTCGCCGGGATCGGCGCATGGTCGATCTTGTCGAGCTTGATCATGCTCCCGAAGCGCAGCACGGCGCCCTTGTCGAACAAGGCGATGAACGCGCGCGGCAGCTTGCCCGGGCCACCGATCATCGCGCTGTTGCGCCGGATCGCGAAGCTGCTCTGCATCGCGAGCGCCCGTCCCGTCGGGCCCAATGCAGGATCGCCGCTGATCACCGCCTCGGCCGCGGGCAACGAAGGGACGTCCTTCGGATGCACGATCCAGATCGTGCCGCGGTACCCGGCGATCGTCTCGCTGCCGCCCTCGCGCATCAGGTAATCGGGTTCGCCGCGCGGCTGCGCGATGCCTGCCAGCCCCTTGTCGGCCTCGGCGTACCAGTCGAGGAGCATGTTCCGCGGCACGCTGAACGTCCCTGCGCCATCCTTGAGCACGACGAATTCGCGATCGCCCTTGCGCAGATATTCGGTGCCCCCCGCGTCGACCCGGGCATCGCCGTTCGCAGCGGTCCGGACCGTGATCGGTCCATTGGGCGCCTCGCGGACATAGGTCGCGGTTGTATCAGCCGGCTTCGCGCCCGAGCAGGCGGCAAGCAGCGCGAGCGTGGCCACGGCAAGGATCCGCATCGTCGGTTCTCCCCCGACGCGATCATCCGCCAGACACTGGGCGGCGGCAAGAGGCTGCGCTAGGAGGCGGGGAATGGCCGTCACGCGTCTCGTCCTCACCGATTTCCGCAATCATGCAGACGCCGTGCTCGCGCCGGGCGCGGGCTTCGTCGTGCTCGCGGGCGAGAACGGCGCGGGCAAGACCAATGTGCTCGAAGCGCTCTCGCTCCTCGCCCCCGGCCGCGGCCTCCGCCGCGCGACGCTATCCGAAATGGCGCGGCAAGAAGGAAGCGGCGGCTTCGGCGTCGCGGCGCGGCTCGGTGAAGTCGAGATCGGCACCGGCATCCAGCCCGATGCGCCCGAGCGGAGGCAGGTCCGCATCAATGGCGCGCCCGCCGCCGCGACTGCGCTCGCCGAATGGGTGACGATGCTTTGGCTCACGCCCGCGATGGACCGGCTGTTCGTCGAAGGCCCCGGCGAGCGCCGTCGCTTCCTCGATCGCCTCACGCTCGCGCTCGCCCCCGGCCATGCCCACGAATCGACGCGCTACGAAGCCGCGATGCGCCAGCGCAACCGGTTGCTCGCCGACGAGGCGCCCGCCGACCCCGACTGGCTCGCCGCGCTGGAGGCACGCATGGCCGAGCATGGCGCGGCGATCGACGCGGCGCGGCGCGAGACCGTCGCGGTGCTCGGCGAGCGCCTCGCC
>JAEWCK010000112.1 GCA_023390675.1 Pseudomonadota bacterium | reverse complement strand
GCCCAGCTCGGGCGAAGCGACGATCTCGCGCACCGCGACCGAGGATTCGGTCGCGACCACCGGCGTCCCCACCGACAGCGCCTCGCGCAGCACCCCCGGCACGCCTTCGAAGTCCGAGGTCAGCACTGCGACCGTGGCGCCGCGCAATGCCGGGAGCGGATCGCCCGCATGCCCCGGCATCGTCACGCGCTCGCCGAGCCCCAGCGTAGCCGCCTGCGCCTCCAGCGCCGCGCGCGCGCCGCCTTCACCGAGGATCACCAGCTTGACCTCGCGGTCGGCCAGCCGCGGCAGCGCCGCGATCAGCCGGTCCCAGCGCTTCTGCGGCTCCAGCCGGCCCACCCCGATCAGATAGCGCCCTTCGGGCAGCGCCACCGGCGCGGCGTCGGGCCGGGGAAGGGCGGGCGGATTGGCGATCACGCTCACGCGCTCGGCCGGCATCCCCATCTCGCGCATCGCCTCTTCGGCCATCGCGGGCGTCATCGCCACGACATGATCGAGGAAGCGCGGATGCAGCCGCAGCCAGCGCCGGTAACGCCACGCCGCGCCCGCGCTCAACTCGGGGCGCACCAGTGCATTCGAGACCTTGGCGACGATCGGCGGGCAGGCCTTGCCCAGCCGCAGCCGAGTCCATGCCGCGATCCCCGTATAGTGGTTGCCCGGGCAGAAGATCAGATCGGGCCCGATGGCGCGGACATGGGCGGGCAGGCCAAGCAGCGCGCCATGCCTGCCGCTTCCCAGCTCGATCAGCTCGACGCCGTCGGGTATCTCCGTGGCCAGCGGCCCTTCCCTGCTGCCCAGCACCAGAGTCACGCGCCGCCCGGCCGCGAGCCACCCGTCGGCCATGCGCAGCATCGCCCTCTCGACCCCGCCTCCCTGCAGCCGCTGGGCGTAGATCAGGATATGTTGTGCAGTTTCGGAATAGGTGCAGTGCAACATAGACCCTTGCGAAATGCCATCTTAAAGCCCAGATCGCCCCCGCAATAAACCGCATTTCGCTGCGATTCAGCGCGTCCCACGTCGGCTTATCAGGGGCTGGTGCGAAGCAAGACGCGGAAACGAAACGAATTTCGCCCGTTACCGGGTATTGGAAACCACGTCCGTGCATGGAATTAATCCGGAGGCTTCGGTGAACACCAGCGTTGTCGAAGCCGCGCCACCGCTCGCGGCAGTGCCCGATCTCGCGGGCCTCGAGCCCGTCGAGAAGGTCAAGCGCCGCTGGCCGGTCTTCCTCGGCGGCGCGCTGACGCTGCTGATGATCGTCGCGCTCGGCCGCGAGCTGTTCGGCTCGGGGCTGGCGGGGCTGTCGCGCACGCTGCCGGGCAACCCGCTCTTCTATGCCGCCTTCGCAATCTATTATCTCGCGCCGCCGACCTTCGACTACATCATCTTCCGGCGGCTGTGGCGGATTCCGCTTGCCGGGCTCGCCGCGCTCCACAAGAAGCGCATCTCGAACGAAGTGCTGCTCGGCTATTCGGGCGAGGCCTATTTCTACGCCTGGGCGCGGCAGCGCACCCAGATGGTCGCGGCGCCCTTCGGCGCGGTCAAGGACGTGATGATCCTGTCCGCCATCTCGGGCAATGCGATCACGCTGGTGATGATGGTGGCGGTGCTGCCGCTCTATCTCGGCGTGCTGACGCCGACCTATCAATATTATGCGCTCGGCTCGGTAGCGATACTCGTCTTGATGTCGGTGCCGTTCCTGATCTTCTCCAAGCGCGTCTTCTCGCTGCCGAAGAGCGAGCTTTGGTGGGTATTCGGCATGCATTGCGCGCGTATCCTCGTCGGCTCGCTGCTCGTCGCCTGCGCGTGGCATTTCGCGATGCCGCAGGTTTCGATGGGGGTGTGGCTGCTGATGGCCGCGGGCCGGCTGCTGGTGTGGCGCCTGCCGCTGGTGCCGAGCAAGGAACTCGCTTTCTCGTTCATCGCCGGAATCGTCATCGGCCAGGGCCAGGCGCTCACCGAGCTGATGGCACTGATCGCTGCGCTCACCCTGCTCGCGCACGTCGCCCTGATCGCCGGGTTCAGCGTCCAGGCGCTGCTTGCAAGGCAAAAGGCATGATCCGCGCGCTTGCCCTCGCGCTCGCGGGTTCGCTGCTGCTTGGCGCGGCCGAGCCCGTCCAGCAGGATCCGGTCGACGGAAGCTGCGCCTATCCGGGCGGTGTCCACCTCTACGTCAATGTCGAGGGGCTGAAGGATCGCACCGGCCGGCTGAAGGTCGAGATCTATCCGCCCAACGAGACCGATTTCCTTCGCGACGACACGCTGATCAAGAAGGAAGGCAAGCAGATGCGCCGCGTCTGGGCGCCGGTGCCGCAATCGGGGCCGGTGCGCATCTGCATCCGCGCGCCCTATGCCGGCCTCTGGGCGGTGCTCTTCACCCACGACCGCGACGGCAAGAACAAGTTCAACTTCTGGGAAGACGGCGCCGGCCTGCCGAGCAACCAGCGCCTCGGCCGTAGCCGTCCCAAGGTCCGTCAGGCATTGGTCAACATCGCACCGCGGGGCGGCCAGATCACGATCCGAGCGCAATATCTCCGGGGCCTTGGCGGCTTCGGGCCGTTGTAGGACGAGGGCCGAAACCATGCGCATCGTCGACGTCAACGAATATTACTCGCCCACCGGCGGGGGCGTGCGCACTTATCTCGATCGCAAGATGGGGATCATGGCCGATATGGGCCATGAGCTGATCGTTCTTGCGCCCGCGCTCGAGAATTCGATCGAGGATCGTCCCGGCGGGGGCCGCATCCACTGGATGAAGTCGCCCCCGCTGATCGTCGATCGCAATTACGGGATCTTCGTCCATGACGAGCCGATCTGGAACCTGCTCGACGAGCTGAAGCCCGACATCGTCGAGTGCAGCTCGCCCTGGCGTCCAGCCTGGACCGTCGGCAACTGGCAGGGCGACGCGCTCAAGGTCTTCTTCGCGCATGGCGACCAGATCGGCGCCTATCCGCAGCGCTGGCTCGATGCGGTGGCGACTCCGGTCCAGGTCGAGCGCGCGTTCGACTGGTACACGCGCTACATGAACCGCTTCCTCGCCAAGTACGATGCATTCGTCACCAATGGCCCCGCGCTCGCCAAGCGCTTCCGCCGCCGCGGCCAGCATGTCGACGCCTCGATGCCCCTGGGGATCGAGCGGAGCTGGTTCTCGCCCGATCTGCGCGACGAGAATCTCCGCGTCGCTTTGCTCGCCCAGCTGGGGCTGCCGCCCGAAGCGCATCTGCTCCTCGGCCTCGGCCGCCATCACAAGGAAAAGCGCTGGCCGCTGGTGATCGACGCGGTCGAGGCCGCCGCCAACGATCTCCCCGTCGGACTCGTCCTGATCGGCGACGGCCCGCAGCGCGGCGCGCTCGAGAAGCGGATCGCGGACAGCCCGCACATCAAGATCTTCCGTCCGGTCTATGATCGCGTCCGCCTGTCGCGGATCATGGCGAGCTGCGACGCGCTCATCCACGGATCGGACGCCGAGCCCTTCGGCCTCGTCGCGTCGGAAGCGCTCGCCTCTGGCCTGCCGCTGATCGGCCCCGACGAGGGCGGCTTCGCCGAGATCGCCGATCCGCTCTTCGCCGAGACCTATGCCGCGCGCGATGCCTATTCGGCGGCCGATGCGATCCGCCGCATGTTCACGCGCGAGCCCGCAATCCTGCGCGCCGCGGCGCGCGTCGCCGCGGGCAAGGTCCGCAGCGATTACGATCACACCGCCGAATTGATGGCCTATTATGAGGGGCTTCTTGCGGCGAGGCGGGGCGGCTCCCCGCGCGCGGTCGCAGGCAATTCATAGGCCGAGATCATGATGTCGCCGAGCGGCCAGCTGCCCTTCAGGCGATAGCCCAGCCGCGCCATCTCAGCGAGCGCCACGCGCCGCACTTCCAGCCGCTCGCCGAAATATTCGGGGCGCATCACCACGGTCTGCGGCGGCTCGGCGAAGATGCGGCGCACTTCCTCGATCTGGTCGACGCCCAGCGCGCCGTTCTCGCGCTCGCGCGACAAATGGCTGGGGAAGATCCACGGGGTCACGGTGCAGCGTCCGGTATAGCTGTAGAGGATCGCATTGCCCGAATAGACGTAGAGGCAGCCCGGTCCGCGTCCCACACCATCGGCCAGCGCCTCGAGTTCCCCGGCATTGCCGCGGTGCCACATCGCGCTCCACGCGGTATATTCGCCGCCGGTCGCCGCCATCACCAGCATGATCGGCACGAAGGCCTGCCGCCCGATCCGCGTGCTGCCGAGGAACCCTGCGCAGCACAGGCTCGCCGGCACCATCACCGGCAGCGCATAATGGTTGAACCAGCTCCCGAACACGAGCAGCCCGATCACCGAGGCGATCAGCCAGCCGAACAGCAAAGCGCGCACCGGATGCTCGCTCCTGTCTCCGACCGGCACGTGGCGCGATAGCCCGCTCACGATCAGCGGCACCGCCATGATCAGCGCGATCTTGAGGAAGGCGCGGATCAGCACCCAGGGCGGATCGCTCTGCCGCTCCACGATGGATCCGAAATTGGCGTAGAACCATGCGTCCCAATGCCCGATCCCGGCATAGACCAGCCCCGCGACGATCGTCGGCAGCCAGATCATCGCCGCCCAGATCGCCGCACGCCGCGCGATGTGGATCAGGTTTGTGTTGAAGTTCCACTCGCGCCAGACCAGCCAGAGCCCGAGGAACAGCGCCTCGAACACCACCGAATATTTGATCTGCATCGCGATGCCGACGATCCCCATCGCGACGATCGCGCGGTCGACGCGCCTGCGCGCATGCGCGGCGTCGTCGGGCTGCGGCGCGACGATCAGCACCGCGAGCGCCATCAGCAGATTGTAGAAGACGGGGGCTTGCCCGCCCTGCCCGTCGCCGAAGCCGAGCATGAAGATGTAGAGCAAGGCGACCGGCAGCGCACCGCGCCGCCACCCCGCGCGATCGGCGAGGCGCGCGATCAGCAGCGCGGTTCCCACCACGCTCGCCAGCGCCATCGCCTGATAGACCCAGATTCCCGCTGGCACGCCGAATGCGGCGGCGGGCACATAGAGCAGGAAGAGCCCGATCGGCTTCCTGTCCCACACGTCGACATAGGGGATCGCGCCGTGGAGCATCTGCTGTGCCGTGACGAAATAGAATTCCTCGTCGACATGGACGACGGGGTTTCCAAAGGTCAGCGCGCGCACTGCCATGGCGGCGGCGAGCAGCGCGACCCAGCGCGGCAGCGCGCGAAAGGCAGCGAGAATGTCGGGAAACCGCGCGGGACGCGCCGCCAGAAGCTCCGACCTTGTGGCCATCAGATGCCGGCCTCGAGGAGCAAGCGGCAGGAATCCATAGGTTTTGCGGCACCGAGTTGCGAGCGATTCGCGGAATGCTTAGCGATGCGGCAAGCCGCTGTCACGAACCCGCCATGCAAGGCGCGCAGGGAAAGCGGCCAACGGAGGGACAGCCATGACGCTTCGCATCGATCGCCGCTCGCTCATCCTCGCCGGCACCTTCGGGCTCGCCGCGCT